>JAJYJD010000005.1 GCA_021789755.1 Bacteroidota bacterium | reverse complement strand
GTCGAACGCCGCGTCTTCGAAAGCTTCGCTCAATTCCCGAAGCACGTTAAAATTCAATGCGTTGTGAACCTTCGGCCGGTTTATGGTAACGGTCGCGCGATAATCCTTTTTATCATACAGGATGTCTTTGAACCCGAAACTACCCGCAGGCTTTCCTTTAAGTTCATTCATGAGAGTCACTCACTGACTTGTGCAAAGAACATATGGACGACTTCTCCGGCGAATCCCATCAGGTCTTTCGCCGCCGCCATGCCTTCCGGAGACATGATGGCTTTGTTAAGTGTCTCCTGGCTGTCGAAATACATCTCAGCCATTCTGTAGAATTGGGGCGTGGACATCGGCGCGCCAGTGACCCTCGATATCTCGATCCTCTTCGTCCCCGGCATTTTCCGCACGAGTGGAATGTGAATGGATTCGTAGTGCTCGTCGAACGACGCGGTATCGGTGGGTTTCTTGAACATCGCAACCAACTTCACCATGGGTCCCTCCTCGATTTGGTTTTGAGAATATAGTTCCCTTGATATCAAAACTCAAAAGCTGAGACTCATCTGCAGGGTCGATCCTGTCACCTTACTCAATTAATTCGGCAATCCGACGATTCGTGGATATACCAATGAGTTACCTCAATATTCCATGATTCCAACATCATAATCTTCCCCACCTCTGAGGTGGCTCTCTCAATCCTTTGATTTTTAAGCCCCCGTTGAGTAGATTTTTCAAAACGAGAATGAAATGTTGACCGATTATATCCCGATTTTTCTGATGCTTGCGGTTGGTGCCGCACTGGGCATCGTTATGGGCAACATAAACCGATTTCTCGGGCCGAGACGCCCGACTTCCGAAAAACTCTCGACTTACGAAAGCGGGATGGAGCCGATCAGGACTGCGCGCGAAAGGTTCTCGGTCCGGTTCTACCTCGTTGCGATCCTTTTTATACTCTTCGACGTTGAAGTGGTTTTTATGTATCCGTGGGCAGTGAACTTTTTGTCGTTGGGATGGTTTGGATTCATTGAGATGGCCGTATTCGTTGTCATACTACTGATTGGATATTATTACGTGATCAAGAAAGGAGCCCTGCAGTGGCAATGAACAGATCTAATGAGGATGAAGGCTTCCTGACGAGCAAGGTGGATGCTCTTTTCAACTGGTCTTTGAAGAATTCCCTTTGGCCGATGCCGCTCGGCATTTCCTGCTGTGCAATAGAAATGATGGCTTTTGCCGGCCCGCGCTTCGACGTGAGCCGGTTTGGCGCGGAAGTGTTCAGGTTTTCGCCGCGTCAGAGCGACCTGTTGATCGTCGCAGGAACGACTACATACAAAATGGCCAAAGTCGTACGGAAGATTTACGATCAGATGCCCGATCCCAAATGGGTGATCTCCATGGGCGTCTGCGCGTCGAGCGGGGGAATGTACCGTTCGTACTCCGTTGTCCAGGGTATCGACCAGTTTGTGCCCGTCGATGTCTATGTCGGGGGATGTCCCCCGCGGCCCGATTCGCTTCTGAAAGCGCTGATGGAAATTCAGAAGAAGATCCAGGCGGGCGAAACGAGAACTCAGCAGCGCCAGCCCGAAAAAGTAGTAGTGGAATAAAACCAGATGAGAGAAAAAATCGAAGTAAAACTCCGGGACGCCTTCGGAGAGAGCGTGATCGCTGTATCTGAATTCAAAGATCAACTGACTGTTGAAGTCAAGAGGGAAAGCATTGTCGAGGTCTGCAGACTTCTGAAGGAAGATTCGGAACTCCGGTTTGATTTCCTTTCGGACGTCTGCGGCGCGGACATGTTGAACTTTGAAGACGCATCGTCCAGGAAAGCTTACCTCGCGATCGAGCACGATTCGCGTCCGGCGACGGTACCGGTCGAAGAGAGATTCCTCGTTATTTATAACATGATCTCGTTGAAGAACAAGGCACGCCTGCGGCTGAAGGTCAAGGTCGACGGGGATAATCCCGTTTGTCCGAGCGTAACCGCGGTCTACCCGGCGGCGAACTGGTTCGAGAGAGAGACTTTCGATATGTTCGGCATTACCTTCGAAGGACATCCCGATTTGCGGAGGATGTATATGCCGGAGGAGTACGAATATCATCCGCTTAGAAAAGATTTTCCCCTGATGGGCATTCCGGGTTCCATTCCTCTCCCCGGGAAATGAGTGTCCGCACTGATTTCAGAATTGAGTATTTAGGATTGAGAATTCTTTAATGGCTAATTCCACTCAGAACAAAGAAAGTGTTGCCGGGATCGTACAGGCACTCGAAGATAAAGACACTAACGTGACGTTTGAAGATCCTCTCGAGAACTACATGGTTCTCAATATGGGACCGCAGCACCCCGCGACGCATGGAGTGCTGAGGCTTCTCATCAAGCTGGACGGAGAAACCGTCGTCGATTGCATTCCGGAGCTTGGATACCTCCACAGGGGTTACGAGAAGATCGCGGAGGCTTCGACGTACATGGAATTTATTCCGCACACCGACAGACTCGATTATATTTCGCCGATCGCCAATAATGTGGCCTATGCGCTTGCCGTCGAGAAGATCGCCGGCGTAGAAGCTCCTCCGCGTGCACAGTACATAAGAGTTGTTGGTGCCGAGCTTGCCAGAATTTCGTCCCATCTGATGGCCATAGGGGCCATGGCGATGGATGTCGGAGCTATGACCGTGTTTCTCTGGGCTTTCAGGGAACGGGAAAAGCTCTACGACGTATTCGATCTGCTGACGGGCGTCCGTTTCACAACCAGCTACACGAGGATCGGCGGCGTCGCGCAGGACATGACCGACGAGACGAAGCGGGCAATTACAAAATTTATCGATGACTTCCCGAAACACTACAGCGAAATCATCAGAATGCTCAATAAGAACCGGATCTTTCTTGACCGGGTAGTGGGTGTCGGAACCATTGATGCCGAAACGGCTGTCCGCCTCAGTTTCAGCGGCGCTAACCTTCGCGCATCCGGCGTCGAACACGATATCCGAACTTTCTCGCCGTATCTCGTGTACGACCAGCTATCTTTCGACGTGATCACGGAAAAGGGCGGCGATTGTTTCGCACGCTATATGGTCAGGATGCGGGAAATGCTCGAGAGCGTCAAGATCGTACGGCAGACCCTGGAAAAGATGCCGCAGGGCCCGATCAAGTCCGACTTGCCGAAGAAAGTGCTGCCGAAGAAGGAGCGCGTTTACGGCAAAATGGAGGAGCTGATCCACGACTTCGTGATTGTAAACGACGGAGTCCATCCCGACGTCGGAGAATCTTATGTCGCAACCGAAGGTTCAAAGGGCGAGCTCGGGTTCTATATAATAAGCGACGGAAGCGGCCATCCGTGGAGGATGAAGATCCGTTCACCCTCATTCTGCAATTTGCAGGCTCTGCCGACTCTGCTCAAGGGCCAGATGATTTCGGACGTCGTCGCCATCATCGGAAGTATCGACCCGATTATGGGCGAAGCGGACAAATAAGAATTCAAAATTTAAAATTAAGAATTGAGAATCAACTAAAGTGTTTACAGAAGAAAATCTTCGCAGAGTTGAGGAAATCAAGAAACGATACCCGAAGCCGATGGCGGCTCTCCTTCCTGTGTTATGGATCGCGCAGGAGCAGTTCGGATGGATCTCCGAAGAGGTGATGCACTACGTCGCCGGGCTTCTGGACCTGCCGTACAATCATGTGCTCGGTGTCGTGACGTTCTATACAATGTATAACCGGCAGCCCGTCGGCAAGTACCACATCCAGGTTTGCGCGAACGTCTCCTGCATGCTTCGCGGCTCGGACAACCTCATTGAACATCTCGAGCATAGACTGGGTATCAACGTCGGGGGGACGACTTCCGACAGGCTCTTCACGCTGAGCGAAGTCGAATGCCTCGGGTCATGCGGAACGGCTCCGATGATGCAGGTGAACAACGATTACTATGAGGATCTTTCGAGAGAGAAGCTCGATAACTTAATAGAAGAATTCAGGAAACAGGCTCAACGATAATGTCCGACTCGACCACACATCTTTACGCGCAGAACGGCGATCCCGCCTTCCCGAAGATCGTCCTCCCAGGAATTCCCAACCTCGCACAAATAGACGTTTATGAAAGCAACGGCGGCTATGGAGCGTTGAAGAAAGCCGTCGGCATGCAGCCAGAAGCCGTAACGGATGAAGTGAAGAGGTCGGGCCTCCGCGGCCGCGGCGGCGCTGCGTTTCCGACCGGTCTGAAATGGACGTTCATGCCGAAGGGAAACGAGAAGCCGAAATATCTCGCGGTGAACGCCGACGAGAGCGAACCGGGATCGTTCAAGGACAGACAAATCCTGGAATTCAACCCGCACCAGCTTATCGAAGGAATCCTGATCGCCTCATACGCGATGGGAGTCAAGACCGCGTACATCTATATCCGCGGCGAATATTATAAATGGTTCAGGATTCTCGAGACTGCCATCGCGGAAGCGTACGCGCACGGCTTTGTCGGCGAGAACATACTCGGCTCGAATTATTCGGTGAACGTCTATGTCCACCGCGGCGCAGGAGCCTATATATGCGGCGAAGAATCCGGACTGATGGAGTCGATAGAAGGGAAGCGCGGGTACCCGAGAGTTAAACCGCCCTTCCCGGCACAGAACGGACTCTGGGGAAATCCGACGACGATCAACAACGTCGAGACCATAGCGAACGTGCCGGCGATAATTTGGAACGGCGCGGAGTGGTTCGCGAAGATCGGAGCCCAGAAGCACCCGGGCACCCTGCTCTTCGGAGTCAGCGGACACGTAAACAAGCCAGGGGTTTTCGAACTGCCTTCCGGCACTTTGTTGACAGATATTATCTACAACTATGCCGGCGGCGTTCCCGGAAACAAGAAGATTAAGATGGTTATCCCGGGCGGCAGCTCGATGCCTCCGCTTAGAGGAGACCAGCTGGAAGGGGTGCGGATGGACGCTGAGTCGCTGAAGGTAGTCGGAAGCGCGATCGGGACGGGCGGTGTGATCGTCATGGACGAGGATACCGAATTGACGAACGTCCTTCTCCGGATAGCCAGGTTTTATTGGCATGAATCATGCGGCCAGTGCACACCCTGCCGTGAGGGCACCGGGTGGATGAAGAAGATTTTGCAGCGGATGAGCGACGGCGAGGGAAAGCCTGAGGACCTGGATCTCCTGGTCCGTGTTGCGAACAACATAGAGGGGAATACGATCTGCGCCCTCGGCGACGCCGCTGCGTGGCCGGTCAAGTTCACTATCCAGCGTTTCAGGAAGGAGCTTGAAGAGGAGATTATGAGGCAGGCAAAAAGCGCCGCCTGAATCTTCCGCCTGGAAGCAACGACAAGGTTGCGCCGTCGATACGATTGTGAGTGCAGGATTGGTTAACATCGAGGCCGGGATTTTTGTTCGACAACTTCTAAATCTCAGGGAGCTGGCGTGGATAAAGTTTCGGTGAGAATTTTCAGGATTTCCGATGAGTTCAGCGACCTTCCGCTCCCTTCCTACATGACCGAAGGCTCTGCAGGTATGGACTTGTACGCAGCTGTGCAGGAGCCGCTCGTGATAAATCCCATGTCGACCTGTCTCGTCCCCACTAATCTTAAAATCGAACTCCCCGCCGGCTTTGAAGCGCAGATCAGGCCGAGGAGCGGGCTCGCGTTAAGGGAAAAGGTGACTCTGCCCAATTCGCCCGGGACAATAGACTCGGATTACCGCGGTGAGATTAGAGTCATCATGCTCAATCTCGGGAGCGAACCTTTCGTCGTCAATCGTGGCGACAGGATCGCGCAGATGGTCATATCGAGATATGCACGCGTAGGCTGGGAAGAATCCGATTCGCTGGACGCTACAACGCGCGGCGAAGGCGGGTTCGGGTCGACCGGGAAATGACTGCGGTACTCGCTTATCATAAAGTTGATAACAGGTTCGAGCTGGGTGTCACGAACGTAAGGCCGAAGTCGTTCGAGAAGCAGGTCTCGACGATTCTTGCGCAAGGGTACAGAATTACGGTCGGCCTGGAACCTCCCGGCTTCGGCAAGAGTGTCTGCCTTACCTTCGACGACGGTTACGAATGCTTTTACAGAAACGTTGTCCCGACACTCAGCGCATTCGGGGTGAAAGCGATGGTGTTTGTGATAAGCGATTTCGTGGGCAGGAACAATAGCTGGGATGTCAGGCTGTCTTATAAGCCTTTCATGCATATGGCCGCGGAACAGATCAGGGAAGTGGCGCGTCTCGGTTTCGAAGTCGGCAGCCATTCTTGTACGCACAGAGACCTGACCAGACTCGATCGAAAAGAGTTGAAAAATGAACTGGCGGACTCAAAAACATTCATAGAGGATCTGATCGGAAACGAAGTGGATGCATTTTCTTTCCCGTTCGGACGATACAACATGATCACTGCCGAAGCGGCGTTCGCTGCAGGGTACAGGAGGTTGTTCGGCCTGGGATCCGCTTCGCATGAGGGTGTCATTGCCAGGGTACCCGTGTACAGTATCGATTCAACTGCGGCTCTTATGCGAAAGCTCGACATGAACAGGTTTGAGATTCTAAAGAGTGATATTATTCATTCGTTTTCAAACGTTTCAGCGTTATTATCTGTTAAAAATTCAAGGAACCGTCGGCTGAAGACTGAAAACAGGTTGAATTAAAAGAGTAAGAAATATGTCGCT
Organism: Bacteroidota bacterium; assembly: GCA_021789755.1. Lineage (GTDB taxonomy): Bacteria > Bacteroidota > Ignavibacteria > Kryptoniales > JAKASW01 > JAKASW01. The sequence goes on along the minus strand of JAJYJD010000005.1, from coordinate 23,776 downwards.
GCAAGAGGAAGAGGTAAAGCCGGAACAAAGGAGAAAACACGAGGTCAGCTCGCTCTCCGAATTACTTTTAGGGCGGCGCGAATGGCTTCTTATGGCGGTCACACTCGCCCTGATGATCGTTCTTGGATACACCGTCAGGGAAGTTTTCAGCCCGATCCTTGTATACGTGTTGTTTCTGATCGCAACTTATCCGCTCAGACACGAGCCGGCTGTCCGTCACCTCATCGTTATTGCAACGATTATCTTCGGCATGTGGTTTTTCGTCGAGGTGGCCGGAGCGGTCCTGCCGTTTGTTATCGCTTTCATCATAAGCTTCATATTCTCTCCCGCCGTGGAAACGCTCGCAAAAAAGAAGGTCCCGAGGCCGCTGTCGATCATCGTGATCCTTCTTACGCTGCTCGGAGCGGTGGTTGCGCTCTCGATCGTCGTTCTCCCGATGGTGTTTCAACAGTTCCAGAATTTTCTGACTTCGATCCCGACTCTCACGAGCGAGGTCAGCAACTCGCTCAACAGCCTCATCAACAGGGGATTTCTCGGATTCACGCCGGAGAGCCAGAACCTGCAACAGGCTATCATCGGGGAAATATCCGGACGCATCGAGGATGTCACGCGAGCCATACCGAACGGCATACTGAGCTTTGTGGCGCAGGCCGCTTCCGCACTCACGAAGATGCTGAACCTTGTTCTCGTTCCGTTCCTGAGCTTTTACGTGATGAAGGATTTCGAGCTGATCAAATACCGGGTCAAGATGTTGTTCCCCCGTCGCTACAGGCAGCGGGCTGCGGACATTTACGGCATAATCGATGTGATCCTCGGTAGCTATCTGCGAGGCGCACTTACCGTGGCGTTCATAAACTCGATAGTGATCTCATCCCTGATGTCGATATGGGGAGTTAAGTATCCGCTCGTAATAGGGCTGATATCCGGTCTTCTTGATATGATTCCTTACTTCGGCATCATCATAAGCATGTCGGTGGCCGTATTGATAGCGCTGTTCGGCGACAGTCCCGGTTTCCAGGTGGCTATGGTTATAGTCTCTTTCCTCGGTATGAACCTCACCGAGACTACGATCCTGTATCCGAGGATTATCGGTTCTAAAATCGGCGTGCATCCGGTTCTCCTCATCCTGGCGTTGTTGGTGTTCGGCTACTTCATGGGTTTCCTCGGTTTACTGATTGCCGTGCCGACGACGGCCATATTGATCGGGCTGAGGAAGTATTACGAGAGAAACGTCAGGCCGGCGCATTGAGCTCGACACTCTACCTGGTTTCCACCCCCATCGGGAATTATGATGATATTACGCTGCGGGCGCTCAACGTCCTCAAGGCGGTGGATTTCATAATTTGCGAGGAGTTCAAGACGGGGAACCGCCTGCTCAGATACTACGGGTTCGATAAACCGCTCGAGGCGCTTAACGAACACAACGAGGCGCGTGATGCCGAAGTCACGGTCGAGCGGATAAAAGATGGAGCCGATGCGGCGTTAATTTCCGACGCGGGTACGCCTGTGTTCGCCGATCCGGGCGCGAAACTTGTCGGCATCGCCCTGAGGAAGGGAGTAAAAGTCGTTCCTGTTCCGGGAGCATCATCTCTTCTCTCGGCTCTCGTCGTTTGCGATTTCGAGATCGACTCGTTCCATTATGCCGGTTTCCTTCCGCGAAAAAGGGAAGAGCGTGTCAAGGCCCTGAACAGGCTATCTTCTCTCGACTGTGTCTGTGTCATCATGGAGGCGCCATACAGGTTCAAGCCTCTGATTGAAGACTGCCTCGCCGCTTTCGGCAATCGCCGAAAGGCGGTCGTGGCCGTCGATATGACAATGCCGAATGAAAAAGTGATCCGCGGGACACTGGCGGAGATAAACAAGACTTTTACCGCCGCGCCCTTCAAAGCGGAATTCGTGATGGTCGTCGATGCGCCGAAGAAAAAATAATCTACTCCTGCTGCTCGCACTGCTCATCCCCGCTTGTTCGGAGAGACCGCCGATTCCTGAACCAAAGCTGGTGGATTTCTATATCCAGCTTCAGATGATAGATGCGGAATACGGGAAGGACGCTGCCCTGCAGAGGCAGAAGGCCGACTCTCTGATGGCGGCATTCAAAATCGACAAGGCTGGCTTTGATTCGACCATGTCGTGGTACAGCGGCAAGCCCGAACGGTGGGAAGAATTTTTCGCGGAAGTCAAACAGCGGCTTGCAGAGATGAAACCCGGCTACGTCAGGACGCAGCGCCGGTAAGTCTCGCCACGAGCGCGACCTCGGCAAGCTCGCAATCACCAACGGCACTGTGGACGGCGACTAAATCCTTTGTCTTTTCAAGTTCCGCCTTGAGGAGCGAGAAAGTTCGTTTATCGACCAGGGTTCGAAGATCCATTTCCAATCCGCTTTGCTTCAACCTTTCAAGCGTCTCGATTACGCTCTGGGCTGTCGTGGACAGAGCCGCCGCTATTTCGACGGCGGTGAGTTTCTCGCGGAAAAGTTCGTAGGCCTTCCGGTCCGCCGCAGTCAATTCAACTTTCGTCTCAGACTCGAAATCGAGGCACACCTGCAGCATCCTCCTCTGGATGACAGCCGAATTCGCCCCATCTCCCGGCAAGTACGCTGATATTTCTTCCTTCGTTGCCGGATGATCGTTTGCTATTTCAATAAGCCTTTCTTCCGTGCAAATACTGAAGACGGGCATGCCGAGTTCGGCAGCAATCGCTCGTCTCTCATCTCTCAACGCCTTATAGAGTGCTTTTCTCAGGATAAAGGGGCGTTTTGCGATCGTCGCAATTCCGGTATCCAAGTATTTTTCACCATCCACGTTTATCGATACCGTCGGGTAAACTACCCCTTTCCTGGACAGGTATTTTCTTGCCAGAAGAAAATCAAACGCAGAATAGACAGCCTGAGGAGAAAGATCTCTGAGCAGACCCGAGAAACGCGCAATTCTGGGGTCATCATTTTCTATCTTGACGCCTTCAAGCAGGGCCTTGCAGTAAGTTGTTCTCCCGTATCTCCCCCCGGTCGCCTTCACAATTGAGAGGATCGCCTTGTGAATCTCTTTCGGGTCATTGACAATGTCTGCATCCCGGTCCCCCTTTGCGTAGGGCATTGTGATCATGCAGTTATCACAGTTCCCACAACCGCCTTCTACCTCGTTTGCGCCGAAATAATCCAGAATATAGTTCGACCGGCAGCCGGTAGTCAGGGCGAATCCGACGATCCGCTCCAGCCGTTGATGTGCGCGGTCGCGCAGGATTGAGAGGCGCTGAAAATCAACCTGCAGCCTTTCCGAATCCTCCCTCTTCGAGAGCATCCTGAAAGTTATCCCCTCGGATGGAGGCTTATACTCGATCAAACCGGAGCGGTGAAGAATGGAAAGAGTGCGGCTCACGTTGGACGGGCCAATGTCGGCCTTCCGACCGAGTTCATCTATCCTGACCGGTTTCTCTTCGGAGAAGATCGCGCTGCCGTAAAGCCTCAGGAGAGTTTCGAGCACGGATCGTGAATCATGTGATCCCGTTTTCTCGATCGCCCGCCTGTAGGATTCCATGTCAACCTTCGCTCTGACGTAAGCATTGGCGGAAATGCTCGGCATCATCTGAATGTATCCTTTTTGGGAAAGTATCCGCAGGACTGAATCGACAGTGCGGGCGTTGACTTTGGTCAGGTCGGCGACCTGCTGGGTCGAGATGGTGAGGTAATTGTCCGATGTGGTTCCGACGGCCACGGACATGACGTCAAAAATCGAAGTGTAAACCCTAACAAACTCTTCGCGCGTCGGATAAAGGGTGTTTATGAAAAATTCCTGAATTGCCAGGTCTCTCTTGTGAAAAAGGAGGACGCACTCGGAAAGTTTGCCGTCCCGGCCGGCTCTTCCGGCTTCCTGATAATACGCCTCGAGTGTGCCCGGAATCTCGTAGTGAATGATATATCTGACATCGGCCTTATTTATACCCATGCCGAATGCATTCGTAGCAACCATGACCCGGTTCGAGTTCAGAAATTCGGTCTGTGAGCTGTTTCTCTCGGATTCGGTCAATCCCGCGTGGTACCGGAGAACTTCGAAGCGCCGTGATTTCAGAAAGTCAAATATCTCATCTACGCTTTTCCGGGTTGCCGCATAAATAATTCCGGAACCTTCATGTTTCGAGATATATTCATACATAGATCTCATCTTCGCACTCTCGACAAGCACGTGGAAAGAGAGATTCTCTCTCGCAAAGCCGCGTATGTAAACACGGGGCGATCGCATTTTCAGCTGTGCCACGATATCGTCCTGGACGTCGGGCGTGGCGGTAGCCGTCAGTGCAAGGATGACGGGGTTTCCCATGGCCTCGCCGAATTCCGATATTCGCGTGTAGTGAGGGCGGAAGTCGTGGCCCCATTGGCTTATGCAATGAGCTTCATCCACCGCAATGATGGAGACCTTTGTTCGCGCAAGCATCTCGACAAACTTTTTGCTTTCAAGGCGCTCCGGTGCGACGTAAAGCAGCTTCACTTTGCCGGTGATTACAAGGTGGAGGCGGGCTTGAATCTCATCGAGCTCGAGAGAGCTGTCGAGCTGAGTCGCAATCTGTCCGTTCCTATTGATTTGCGCCACCTGGTCTTTCATCAGACTTATGAGAGGCGTGATGACAATCGTCAACCCGTCCGAAAGAATCGCCGGTAGTTGATAGCACACAGACTTGCCGCCGCCGGTCGGCATCACTGCCAGCGTATCGAATCCGCCCATCACGGAGTTTATTGTCTCAAGCTGGCCGGGCCTGAATTCTTTCAAGCCGAAAGTCTTTTCAAGTGCTTTCTCCAAACGCTCCTGCGGAACCATGTGTGAAATTTAACAGGATGGTTTGACATACGTAAGGGGGTGCGCTAACTCGGTTGAAGGATGGGACGAACTGACGAGACGATCAACACTAACTGTCTCGTGCTTCCGCGCTCGTCAACTAAAAGCTGCCGGCCCTCCGGCTAGTCTTTTCATGGTTTGGAATTGGGGAAGGAAGTTGGGACCCATCGGTGAGAAGATGACTGGAAGTGACAGCGTCTGGACGTTGTACAAAATGTGAGCCGAAATGGGAGACGCCGTGCTAAAAACGGAGGGAAAGGGATGTAAGTTGCCAATAGTTGGAGGGTTTCGCGGCACGGATTTGACCTTGACTTTCTCGCTTTTTTTGTTAAATTTATTAGCTCAAAATGCTAAACGCTGGCGTAGCTCAGTTGGTAGAGCAGCTGACTTGTAATCAGCAGGTCGGGGGTTCAAATCCCTTCGCCAGCTCGGCTGCGAGCCTGCACGCTGAAGTGCGTCCCGGCACGTCTACACGCCGAAGCGCTAAGACGCGGAGGCACGCAGGCGCGCATTTGGGCGGACGCCGGAGTTGGAGAGCCGGGGCGGACTGTAAATCCGTTGGCTTACGCCTTAGAGGGTTCGAATCCCCCACCGCCCACCGCTTGTTCGTCCATCGATGTCGACCGGGAACAGAAATTTGTTTTGATGTGTGGGAGTGACTTCGGTTTCCCAGAGGCAGGGTTTTCGCGGTACCGTGAACTTGCTTTGCCGTTACTGAGTGGAAGTCTCTTTTAAGTCTGACGTCTGGATGCTGGAATAACTCGGTTGGAAGAGTCGTTCCGCACAGCGGGATTGGTCGCGGCTCGCGGACGCTTCCGCTCTTTGAAATGATGCGGGAGTAACTCAGTTGGTAGAGTCACAGCCTTCCAAGCTGTTGGTCGCGGGTTCGAGTCCCGTCTCCCGCTCTCGCCCGAATGGTTCGCTGCGGGAGGGCGTTGCCGGTCATGTCTTGATCCCGCGAAACCCGGGTCATGTAAGTGAGATATATCGGCGTTGTGACCACGCCAGGTTTCTTTATAAATGTTGTGTCCGCTCACGTAGCTCAGCTGGTAGAGCAACGCCTTGGTAAGGCGTAGGTCACGGGTTCAAGTCCCGTCGTGAGCTCGCACCATCCCCGGCAGCCTCCGGATGATGTTGCTTAACTAAGGAACTGATATGAGAGACATAGTTACACTCGAATGCACGGTCTGTAAACACCGCAATTACACGACTACCAAGAACAAGAAGAAGCAGACGGGTAGAGTAGAGTACAAGAAGTACTGCCGCTTCTGCAACAAACACACTTCTCACAAGGAGACGAAATAGCAGTTCGAAATTTTGAATTCTGAAATTAGAATCAAGAATTTAAGATTGAGAATTCCGATCATGAGATACGTCAGTAGCTCAATTGGCAGAGCAGCGGTCTCCAAAACCGCAGGTTGGGGGTTCGAGTCCCTCCTGACGTGCTTGCATGGCGAAGCGCCTGCCTTCGCGGAGCGAAAGAATGGACATAAGAATTTCAGTACGCAGTCGTACGGAACAGAGGAAATGTAATGAGAGAAAAGATCATCGGCTTCTTCGACGATGTAGTCAAAGAAATGAAAAAGGTCACCTGGCCTACGAAGGATGAGTTGAAGGACTTTACAATAGTGGTGCTTATTGCTACGCTGATTATGGCGGTGTTCATTTACGGAGTCGATACGATAGTCAACCTTGCGTTAAGGTATATATTATGAGCGAAGAACCGGTCGAGAAAAAAGAAGCTGTCGAGCCGGCAAAAGTATCCACCAAACGGTGGTACGTCGTGCGCACTTATTCCGGACAGGAAAATAAAGCTGTAGCATATATGGAAAGTCAGCTGAAAGAGTCGGAGTTTCGCGAAAAGTTCGGAGAGATCGTGATACCGACTGAGAAAGTTCCGACGATCAGCGAGAGCGGCAAGAAGAAAGTTAAAACCCGGAATTTCATGCCGGGATACGTAATGGTCGAGGTCGAGATGGACGAAAGAGTCAAAGGTTTTATTCTCAGTGTACCGTCCATAATCAGCTTCGTCGGCCCCAAGGGAGATCCCAGTCCGCTTCGTCCGGAAGAGGTCGTAAGGATGAAGGGCAGGATCGACGAGCACGAAGAACGGCAGGTCATGGAAGTGCCGTTCAAAACGGGTGACAAGGTAAAAGTCACCAGCGGCCCCTTCTCGACGTTCAAAGGGGAAGTGTCCGAGGTGAACGAGGATCGGATGAAGTTGAAAGTGACCGTTACCATTTTCGGTCGGCCGACTCCGGTAGAATTGAGCTTCACAGAAGTCGAACTAGAAAGATAACCCAGGTGAACAATGGCTAAGAAAGTTGTCGGTTTTGTAAAATTGCAGATACCTGCCGGACAGGCGACTCCGGCACCGCCGGTCGGTCCCGCTCTCGGCCAGAAGGGCGTGAATATCATGGAGTTCTGTAAGCAATTCAACGCCAGGACCCAGGACAAGCAGGGACTTATAATACCGGTTGTGATCACCGTTTATTCGGACAAGTCGTTTACGTTCATAACCAAGACGCCGCCCGCTGCGGTACTTCTCGTAAAAGAGGCAAAAATAGAAAAAGGGTCGGGCGAACCGAATCGCGTCAAGGTCGCAAAACTCACGCACGAACAGGTGAAGAAGATAGCGGAAATGAAGATGCCCGATTTGAATACGACGGACATCGAAGCTGCTACGAGCATGGTTGCCGGCACGGCTCGAAGCATGGGTATAGTAGTCGAAGGCTAAAAAAAAGAGTCTATAAAAATGAAACAAAGCAAGCGAACGAAGGAAATTACCAGATTGGTCGACAAGGCCAAAGAGTACACCGTCGAAGAAGCGGTGGACAAAATCAAGGAAACCGCCAAAGCAAAGTTCGATGAGACAATCGACATAGCGATCCGGCTGGGTGTGGACCCGCGCCACGCCGATCAGGCCATAAGAGGGACAGTCTCGCTGCCTCATGGAATCGGCAAGACGGTGCGTGTGCTGGTCCTCGCCAGGCAGGCACAGAAACAGGATGAGGCCAGGCAGGCAGCGGCAGACCACGTCGGGTTCGACGAGTACATCAAGAAGCTGCAGGAAGGCTGGTCCGATATAGACGTCATCGTCGCCACTCCTGATGTCATGGCGGATGTCGGAAGGCTTGGGAAAGTTCTCGGTCCAAAGGGACTGATGCCGAATCCGAAGAGCGGCACAGTGACACAGGATGTCGCAAAGGCTGTTACTGAAATTAAAGCAGGCAAGATTGAGTTCAGAGTCGATAAGGCAGGCAATCTTCACTCGGTTGTCGGGAAGGCCTCCTTTGATAAGCAGAAACTTGTCGACAATGTGAATTCGTTTCTCGCAGCGGTCAACCGACTGAAGCCTGCATCCGCAAAAGGGCAGTACATAAAGAACATCGCGATATCCACGACGATGGGCCCGGCGATAAAGATAGATAAATCGCTCGCTGCGGGCGTACACTAAGTTTACGCGCTCGTGTGCCGAAGCACTACGGTGCACAGGCACACACAATATGCTTCTAAGCCTTTCCGGGTTCCTACCCCCGGAAAAGCATTAATGTCAAACATCTGAGGAAAAGATGAAGAAGAATGAAAAGGAACAGATCGTCGCGGAGGTGGCTGAGCTGATGTCCAATTCAAGCAGTCTTTTCTTCACGGACTTCGCAGGAATGACTGTCGCACAAAGTAATGAGTTGCGGCGCGAGTTCCAGAAAGCCGGCGTCAAGTATCAGGTTGTCAAAAACACCCTGATCAAGAAGGCAATGAAGGCGTTCTCGTCCGACGAGACTTCATACCGGTATCTGGTCGGACCGACCGGGATTGCCTTCGGATCGGAAGATCCCGTCATACCGGCGAAGGTTCTGAAGAAATTCTTCGACAAGAGTCAAAAGCCTTCCACGAAAGCTTTTATCGTGGACAAGCAGGTATTCGAAGGAAAGCGACTGAATGAATTTGCATTGATGCCGTCTAAGCCTGAAATGATCAGCGCGATACTCGGCAGTATCGGCGCTCCCGTTTCTGGTATTGCGGGATCGATTTCGGCTGTCATGCGAGATCTCGTTGCGGTGCTTGATGCCGTCGAGAAAAAACTTCCTGCGCAAGCCTCGTAGCATTTAATAGAATTTCAAAAGGAGAAATAAGAAATGTCAGAAGTAGTCCAGGATTTAGTGGATAAGATAAGCAAGCTCACCCTCTTAGAAGCATCTGAACTGAAGAAGGCGCTTGAGGATAAGTTCGGAGTAACCGCCGCGGCACCCGTGATGATTGCCGGTGGGGCAGCCGCTGCCGGAGCCGGTGCGGCACCTGCGGCAGAAGAAAAAACGGAGTTCGACGTTAATCTGCTCGGTGCAGGGGCACAGAAGATAAACGTCATTAAGGTTGTCCGTGCGGCAACGGGACTGGGCCTGAAGGAAGCGAAGGACCTTGTGGACGGCGCTCCGAAAGTCGTCAAGGAAGCCCTGTCCAAAGCGGACGCTGAAAAACTGAAGAAAGAACTGGAAGAGGCTGGAGCAACTGTCGAGCTGAAGTAACAGAACTTTAGCAGGCAATTGAACGTTTTCATCTGTAGTGAAAATAGCCAAATCGGTAATCCGTCCCGAAAAGACTCGGGACGGATTACGCGTCTTTACATGGGATGGGCCTGCGACCCGATTCTCTCTTCGAAAAATTCTAAAGGAGTGTGATTACGTTGAAGAACGTCAATTCTAATGGGCAGGATTTAGCGCGCGTAAATTTCGCAAAGATTCCTCAGAGGGTCGATTACCCGGATCTCCTCGATGTCCAGATCCAGTCGTTCAAGAAATTCCTCCAGGAAGACATCACATCAAAGAAAAGGAAGGCGACCGGATTGCAGGGAGTATTCCAGGTCAATTTCCCGATCTACGATAACAAGGAACACTTTGCGCTCGACTTTGTGGAATACAGCATAGAGAAGCCGCGCTATGGAGTAGATGAGTGTATTGAAAAAGGCCTGACATATTCGGTGACTCTGAAAGCGAAACTGCGCCTCGCGAGCAAAGACCCCGACCCGGGCAAAGAAGGTTTCATGGAAGCGAAAGAACAGGAAGTTTACCTGGGCTCGATTCCATACATGACCGAACGTGCGACCTTCATTATCAACGGGGCGGAACGCGTGGTCGTAAGCCAGCTCCACAGGTCGCCCGGCGTTTTCTTCGTCGAGACAGAGCATCCGAACGGAGCGCGCATATGGAGCTCGCGCGTCATACCGATGAGAGGCGCGTGGCTTGAATTTACCACCGACATCAATAACATCCTCTGGGTTTACATCGACCGGAAAAAGAAATTCTACGCGACTACACTCCTTCGCGCGCTAGGCTATGAGAAGAACGAGGATATACTAGAGCTCTTCCAGCAGGTCGAGGAATTAAACATCGGCAAACTGGGGACAGAGGAACTCGTCGGAAGAAGGCTGGTCGCAGATGTGGTGGATATCAAGACCGGTGAAATAATCATCGATACTTCTGATATGTCCCTCGAGGAGCTGAAGCTGACCGAAGAGAGCGTGGAGCTGATAAAGAATGCAAATGTAAAGAAGATTCGGGTATTGAAGACGACTCGGAAAGGGGACGACCCGATTCTCCTGAACACGATCAGGGAAGACTCCACCAGTTCGAGCGAAGGCGCTCTGAAAAAAATATATGAGGAGCTGAGGTCCGTCGAGGCGCAGGACACCGAGACCGCGCGCGGTCTGCTCGAGAAAATGTTCTTCAGCGAGAAGAGATACGACCTTGGAAATGTCGGTCGTTACCGGATGAACGCGAAGCTCACGCTCGAAATCCCGACGACAACTACTGTCCTCACCAAGGAGGATATCGTCTCGATCATCGATTACATGTTGAAACTTCGCCGCGATGAGGGACAGATCGACGATATCGATCACCTCGGGAACAGGCGCGTGAAAACTGTCGGTGAGCAGCTCGAATCGCAGTTTAACCTCGCTCTTACGAGGATGGTCCGCAACGTCAAGGAGCGAATGAATATTCACGACGAGGATAATTTTACCCCACAGGGTCTCGTCAATGCCAGAGTGATTACCACGGTGCTGAACTCTTTCTTCGGCACCAGCCAGTTGTCTCAATTCATGGACCAGACGAATCCTCTCGCGGAGATGACGCACAAGCGCAGGATGAGTGCTCTCGGGCCGGGCGGCCTTACCAGGGAACGAGCCGGGTTCGAGGTCCGCGACGTACACTACACACATTACGGACGCCTTTGCCCGATCGAAACACCCGAAGGTCCGAATATAGGTTTGATTTCCTCTCTCGCCGTTCACGCAAGGGTCAACGATTTCGGCTTCATCGAGACCCCTTATTTCAAAGTTGTCAACGGTGTGGCAAGCGATGAAATAGCTTTCCTCAGCGCGGCACAGGAGGATGAATACAAGATTGCCCAGGCAAATACCGAAGTCGACGAGAAGGGAAGGATCCTCGGTGAACGCGCCCGTGCGAGATTCCATGGCGACTTCATTCTAGAAAAACCGGCCGAAGTCCAGTTCATGGACATAGCGACAAACCAGATCGTCAGCCCGGCTGCGGCGTTGATCCCGTTCCTGGAGCACGACGACGCGAACCGCGCTCTTATGGGTGCAAACATGCAGCGCCAGGCGGTGCCGCTTATCGCTAACGAGGCGCCCGTAGTAGGGACCGGCCTCGAGCGCAAGGTTGCAGTGGATTCGAGGACACTTGTCGTTGCCGAACACGACGGTGTGGTGCAGGAAGTCGATGGAGGCCACCTGGTCGTCAAGTACGATATTAACGAGAAGTCCGATGAGTTCGTCTCCAGCTTCGAAGATCTGAGAACGGCGGAATACAAGCTTCGCAAGTTCTTCAGGACAAACCAGGACACGACCGTCAATCAGAAGCCGCTCGTCAATGTCGGACACCGGTTCAAGAAGGGCGACGTCCTCGCCGACGGCTGCTCGACGGAAAACGGCGAGCTGGCGCTCGGCAGGAACGTGCTGGTTGCGTTCATGCCGTGGCACGGCTACAACTTTGAAGACGCGGTCATAGTGAGCGAAGACCTGGTGGCTCACGATGCCTTTACCTCTATTCACATCCAGGCGCTCGAGACGAGTGTCAGGGACACGAAACGCGGAGAGGAAGAATTGACCCGCGATATCCCGAACGTCTCGGAAGAGATGACCAAGGACCTGGATGATAACGGCATGATCAGAACCGGTGCGGAAGTCGTCGAGAACGATATACTCGTGGGAAAGATCACCCCGAAAGGCGAGACGGATGTCACGCCGGAAGAGAAACTTCTCCGTGCGATTTTCGGTGATAAAGCAGGCGATGTCAAAGACGCCTCTCTCAAGGCGCCTCCGGGAATGCGCGGCGTGGTCATCGACACAAAATTGTTTTCCAGAAAGAAGAAGGATGCCGAGTCGAAGAAGGAAGAAAAGAAGCGACTCGAAGAAATCGAAAAGTGGCTGAAGGCCGCCAAGAGTGAAGTCCACGATAAACTGGTCGATAAGCTCGCAGGACTGCTCGAGGACGAAGTCTCTACCGGCATCCGCGCCAGGGACGGATCCGTGGTCATAAGGAGCGGAACCTCACTGAAGAGAGAGACATTCCAGAAATTTGAAGACCTCGAGAAACTGGACTTCGGCGAGCCCTGGGTGGACAATCCGCGCAAGAACAGGCTCATCGAGCAGATTTACAAGAATTACCACGCCCGCGTCCTCGATCTCGAAGAAGAGGCGCGCCGCGAGAGGAACAAGGCGATAACCGGTGACGAGCTTCCGCCGGGAATTGTCCAGCTCGCCAAGGTGTACGTGGCTTCGAAGCGCAAACTCCAGGTCGGAGACAAGATGGCCGGAAGGCACGGCAACAAAGGAGTCGTATCTATAGTGGTTCCCAAGGAAGACATGCCGTTTCTTCCGGATGGCACGCCGGTGCAGATGGTTCTCAACCCGCTTGGTGTTCCATCGCGTATGAACATCGGTCAACTGTACGAGACGGCTCTCGGCTGGGCGGCGAAGAAGCTCGACGTGAAGTACGCATCGCCCATATTCGACGGAGCAACGTGGGAAGAAGTAGCGGAGGAACTTCGCAAAGCCGGACTCAGCGATAACTCCAAGACTGTTCTGTATGACGGTAAGGGCGGAGAGGTCTTCTCGAACGAGGTGACGGTCGGCTACATGTATATGATGAAACTCGACCACCTTGTGGAGGACAAGATACACGCCCGCTCCACCGGACAGTATTCGCTTATCACTCAGCAGCCGCTCGGCGGAAAGGCGCAGTTCGGCGGTCAGAGGTTCGGCGAAATGGAAGTCTGGGCGCTTGAGGCGTACGGCGCCGCGCATGTACTGCAGGAAATACTCACGGTGAAGAGTGACGACGTGCCCGGCAGGTCGAAATTGTTCGAGTCGCTCGTCAAAGGCGAGAATACGCCTGAGCCCGGAATACCCGAGGCGTTCAGCGTTCTTGTTCGCGAGTTGCAGGGACTCGGTCTTGAAGTTAAAGTTCTGCACGACGGTGAATTCGCAAGAAGTGATGACCGAAAGTAAAGACTTTGTGATCCCGGCCGGTTCTTTATCGGTTGGGAATAGCATAAAAATTGGAGGTTTCTTTAATGCCTAGCATGGATTATCGCCGCGATTTACAGCAGCCCCGAAAGGTTGTTACAGCTATTCGCATCAGCCTTGCGTCCCCGGATTCAATAATCGATCGCTCGCACGGTGAGGTCACCAAGCCCGAGACGATCAATTACCGATCGTACCGCCCGGAGAAAGACGGCCTCTTCTGCGAAAAGATATTTGGACCCGTCAGAGACTGGGAATGCCACTGCGGTAAATACAAGAAGATCAGATACAAAGGGATCGTTTGCGATCGCTGCGGTGTGGAAGTAACTCAAAAAAGCGTGCGCCGCGAAAGAATGGGACACATCACGCTTGCGACTCCGGTGGTCCACATCTGGTACCTGCGCTCTCTGCCCAGCAAAATCGGCAATCTGCTCGGAATGTCGACCAAGGAACTCGAAAAGATCGTCTATTATGAATCATATGTAGTCGTTCAGCCCGGCGCCGCGACCGACCTGAAAGAGAAGAAACTCCTCACCGAAGAGGAATATTATGAACTCCAGGAGAAATTCCCTCACAACAACGAGCTCGACGATTCCGACGGCCGCAAAGTCATCGTCAAGATCGGCGGAGAGGCGATAAAGGAGATGCTGAAGAGGGTCGAAGTCGACGGGCTCAGCGAGACACTACGTGTGGGCGCCCGGACCGAAAGGTCGGAACAGAAGAGAATCGATCTTCTTAAGCGGCTGAAAGTCGCGGAAGCATTCCGTACCAGGGATGGCGAGGATTTCATTAATAAGCCTGAGTGGATGGTCCTTGAAGTGATCCCGGTAATTCCGCCTGAACTTCGGCCTCTCGTGCCGCTGGAAGGAGGACGCTTTGCCACTTCGGATCTCAATGACCTCTATAGGCGTGTGATCATTAGAAATAACAGGCTGAAAAGACTTATCGATATTAAAGCACCTGAAGTCATCCTGCGCAACGAGAAGAGAATGCTTCAGGAGGCCGTCGATGCGCTTCTGGACAACAGCAGGCGCATCAGTGCGGTTAACTCCGATAGCCAGCGTGCGCTGAAGTCTCTCTCGGATGTTCTGAAGGGAAAACAGGGAAGGTTCCGTCAGAACCTTCTCGGCAAGCGCGTAGACTATAGCGGCAGGTCCGTTATCGTTGTCGGCCCCGAGCTGAAACTTCATCAGTGTGGGTTGCCCAAGGATATGGCGGTCGAGCTCTTCAAGCCGATGATAATAAGGAAGCTTCTGGAGCGCGGAGAAGCCAAGACGGCGAAGACGGCGCGAAGACTGGTGGACAGGAAAGTAAAAGAGGTCTGGGAAGTCCTGCCTTCTATAGTGGACGGTCATCCGGTGATGCTAAACCGCGCGCCGACGCTACACCGACTCGGCATCCAGGCGTTCCAGCCTGTGCTGGTAGATGCCAAGGCGATCAAACTGCACCCGCTCGTGTGCACTGCGTTCAACGCGGACTTTGACGGTGACCAAATGGCCGTACACGTGCCTCTCTCTTACGAGGCTCAGCTCGAAGCCAGAATATTGATGCTCTCAAGCCACAACCTCCTGTCTCCCGCACACGGGAAACCGATCGTGCATCCCACTCAGGACATGGTTCTCGGGCTCTACTATCTGACGAAAGTCAGTAAAGGTAACGGGGCGCCGATCAAGCATTATTCTTCGGTGGACGAAATCAGGATGGGAATCGAACTTAACAAGATGTCACCGCACGAGCCGGTGAAATTCAGAACCAACGGGGAGTACATTGAGACCACGCCGGGGCGCATTCTGTTCAACGAGATCGTACCCGAAGAGCTCGGCTATATCAATGAGGTGCTTACGAAGAGCAAGCTTATCTCCATCATAGCCGAATCGTACAAGAAAGCGGGTCCGTCGAAGACCGCGCAATTCCTGGACGACCTGAAGGACCTCGGGTTCGAAAACGCGACTGCGGCAGGCCTTTCGATTAACGTGAACGATGTTATTATTCCTGATATCAAGAGAAAATTCATCGACATATCCGAACGCGAAGTCAAGGAAATCGAAGCGAGCTATGAAGGCGGGTTCATCACTGCCGGTGAAAGGTACAACAAGATTATCGACGTCTGGCAGAGAGCAACCAACCTTGTGAGCGATGCGGCATACAAGACGTTGTCGGCTTCGAAGGATGGTTTCAACTCCATCTGGATGATGTTGGACTCCGGCGCGCGCGGCTCGAAGGATCAGGTGAAACAGCTGGCGGCCATGCGCGGTCTGATGGCCAAGCCTCAGAAGTCTCTTACAGGACAGGTAGGCGACCTGATTGAGAACCCTATAATCGCAAACTTCCGCGAGGGGTTGTCGATTTTGGAATACTTTATATCCACCCACGGCGCCAGAAAGGGACTGGCAGACACGGCGTTGAAGACCGCCGATGCCGGCTACCTTACCAGGCGACTCGTCGATGTGTCGCAGGATGTCGTTATAGCCAGCGACGACTGCGGGACGATTCGTGGAATATCCGTGAGCGCCATCAAGGACGGCGAGCGTGTGCAGGAGACGCTGGTCGAACGCATCCTCGGCCGCGTTGCCCTCTATGATGTCGTCGACCCGCTGACAAACGAAGAGATCGTGAAAGGTGGCGGAGAGATCACCGAAGATCTCGCCGAAAGAATCGCGAACACGGCGATCGACAGCGTGGATATACGGTCCGTGTTGACATGCGAAGCGCCGCGCGGGGTTTGCGCTAAGTGCTACGGACGGAACCTCGCGACAGGCAAGATGGTCGAGATCGGTGATGCCGTCGGGATCATCGCTGCACAGAGTATCGGCGAACCCGGCACGCAGCTGACCCTTCGTACTTTCCACACCGGTGGTACCGCAAGCGTCGAGTCGCAGGAATCAAACGTCGTCGCGCCCGCCGAAGGAAAGCTGAAGTTTGAAAACATGCATCCGCTTGTCGATTATATAAACAGGACAACAGGTAAACCGGAGAAGGTGCTTCTCGGCAGGCACGGTGTTATTCAGATCCTCGATAAGGACAACCGGGCCATAAAGAAGATGGATGTGCCGCAGGGTGCTCACCTTCTCCTGGACGAAGGCTCCTCCGTCAAAAAGGGCGACCTCGTTTACCAGTGGGATCCGTACAATACGCTCATCCTTACGGAGTTTGGAGGTAAGGTTCGATGGGTCGACTTGAAGAAGGACGTGACCTACCGTGAGCAAACCGACGAACAGACCGGCCAGGTGGAGAAGGTCGTCATTGAAAGTCTCGATAAGAACGTAACCCCTTCGGTGGAAATCGGACACGGTGCGAAATCGAAGAGGACATATAACCTCCCCGTCGGTGCGCACATCGTCGTCGAGGATGGCGAAGAGGTCCAGTCGGGCGAAACCCTTGCCAAGAAGCCGAAGGAGCTCTCGCGCGTTCGCGACGTGACCACGGGTCTGCCGAGAGTGCAGGAGTTGTTCGAGGCTCGTGCGCCGCAGGACCCCGCGACAGTCAGCGAAATTGACGGTTACGTCAGCTTCGGAGGGCAGTCCAGAGGAACGAAAGAGGTCATAGTGACCAGTTCCGACGGCAAAGATCGGAAAACTTATAAAGTCTCACTGCGCCAGCACATTCTCGTACAGGAGAATGATTTTGTGATAGCCGGCGAACGTCTTACGGACGGTCCGATTGATCCCCATGATATTCTGAGGATTAAAGGTCCTGCCGACGTGCAGAAGTATCTCCTGGATGAAATCCAGGAAGTCTATCGCCAGCAGAACGTGACGATCAACGACAAGCATATAGAAGTGATCGTTCGTCAGATGTTCCAGCGGGTCCGTGTTGTGGATTCCGGTGACACACCGTTCCTGGAAGGCGACATTGCCGATGTGCACAGGATCCGTGAGGAGAATGCCGCGATCGGGAAAAAGGTTGTCGTGACAGCAAAGGGCGACTCCAAGTACAGGGTCGGACAGATCGTCGAGCGAGCTGTAGTCATGGCGAAGAATCGTGATCTGCGAAGGTCTAAAAAGAAGGTCATCGAGTTCCGTGACGCGGTGCCTGCGACCTCTGAAGACGTGCTGCTGGGAATTACATCCGCGGCGTTGTCGACGGACAGCTTTATTTCAGCGGCGTCGTTCCAGGAGACCACGAAGGTACTTACTGACGCCTCAATCGAGGGCAAGCTTGATGACCTCATCGGACTGAAGGAAAACGTCATAATCGGGCAGCTGATCCCCGCAGGAACGGGTTTGAAGAAGTTCCATGATCTGATCCTGACGGAGGAAGAGATGCTCGACAAGCGAGTAGAGGCGGAGGAAGCGGTTTCGCGGCAGAAGGTCGCTTCCTGACAGCCGGGCAACTTTAAAGAGGGGAGAAAGAAATTTCTCCCCCTTTTCATGTGTGATTTTCTTGATTATTTGGATGCCGAGGTTTATATTTTTATCTCTATGATGAAGGTACGTATTTTGGAGGAACACATTGCCGACAATTAATCAACTGATAAGGCAGGGGAGAAAAAAGATTCTTCTCAAAGGAAAGTCCCCCGCGCTTCAGGGAAACCCGCAAAAGCGGGGCGTATGCACCCGCGTCTATACCACCACACCTAAGAAGCCGAATTCGGCTCTCCGCAAAGTTGCGCGCGTTAGGCTGGTCCATGGGATAGAGGTAACGGCTTACATCCCTGGCGAGGGACACAACCTTCAGGAACACTCTATCGTTTTGATTAGAGGTGGCCGTGTCAAAGATCTTCCTGGCGTGCGTTATCACATCATTAGAGGCACTCTTGATACTGCCGGCGTGACTGACAGAAAGCAAGGCAGATCAAAATACGGTGCCAAGAAGCCCAAAGCTTCAGCATAATATTAACAAAAAGAGTTTGACATGAGGAAAAAGCGCTCCGACAGGCGTCAGGTTTTCCCTGACCCAAAATATAACGATGTATTCCTGGCGAAATTCGTGAACAATGTCATGAATTCCGGGAAGAAGCACCTTGCCCGGCGAGTTCTGTATGATGCATTTGACATCGTGGAACAGCGGACGAAACAGAATCCCCTCGATGTTTTCAGGAAAGCGCTCAACAACGTTCAGCCGATCATCGAGGTCCGCGCCCGCAGGGTCGGCGGTGCGACGTATCAGGTACCGAGCGAAGTCCGTCCCGAGAGAAGTCTTGCTCTCGGAATGCGATGGCTGATAAAATATGCCAGGGAGCGCAAAGATAAGTCGATGTCATTGAAGCTGGCTGCCGAGATTATCGCAGCCTCGAACGGTGAAGGAAACGCTATAAAGAAACGTGAAGACACTCACAAGATGGCCGAAGCCAATAAGGCATTCGCCCACTACAGATGGTAATGAAGACTGGAAGGTTACAGATAGAAAATGATTAGAGAGTACCCGTTAGAACGCACCCGCAACATCGGGATCATGGCGCACATTGATGCGGGTAAGACGACTACGACCGAAAGGATCCTATTCTATACAGGAAAGACACACCGCATGGGCGAAGTACATGACGGTGCAGCAACGATGGATTTCATGGAACAGGAGAAGGAAAGAGGCATCACTATCACGTCTGCCGCTACTACCTGCTTCTGGAGAGATCACAGAATTAATATTATAGATACCCCGGGACATGTAGATTTCACGATCGAAGTAGAACGCTCACTCCGCGTGCTCGACGGGGCGATAGCACTCTTCTGTGCCGTCGGCGGCGTCGAACCTCAATCGGAGACGGTCTGGCGTCAGGCGGACAAATACGGCGTTCCGAGAATAGCGTTTGTCAACAAGATGGACAGAGTAGGCGCGGACTTCTTCAACGTCATCCAGATGATGCACGACAGGCTGAAGACGAACGCCGTTCCTATCCAGCTTCCGATCGGCCAGGGCGACATTTTTGCCGGTATCATCGACCTCATAAAGATGAAGGCCGTCATGTACAGCGAGTCTAACCTCGGCACGACATGGGAAGAGTACGATATCCCTCATGACCTCCAGAAGATCGCGCAGGAGTATAGGACGAAACTCCTTGAGGCTGTCTCGGATATCGATGATACCTTATTGGTAAAGTATCTGGATGGAAAGGAAATTTCAGAGGAAGAAATTATTGCCACGATCCGAAAAGCGACGCTCGAACTTAAGATTGTCCCGGTCGCTTGCGGCACGGCCTTTAAAAACAAGGGTGTCCAACGTCTTATGGATTGTGTCGTTGATTTTCTGCCGTCGCCTCTTGATGTCGGCAACACCCGCGGACACGACTCTGACGGAAACCAGATCGAGCGCAGGCCTGCCGACGACGAGAAATTTTCCGCGTTGGCATTCAAGATTATGACGGACCCTTATGTCGGGAAGCTGACGTTTTTCAGAGTCTACAGCGGTATGCTCTCCGGCGGGTCGTACGTATTCAATTCGATCACAGGCAGGAAGGAGCGGATCGGCCGCATCCTCAGGATGCACGCCAATCACCGCGAAGACATCGAGACGGCATTCACCGGCGACATTGTAGCGGCTGTCGGTCTGAAGTCGACAAAGACGGGCGACACACTCTGTGACGAATCTGCCCCGATCGTACTTGAGAAGATGGAGTTCCCGGAACCGGTTATTCATATAGCGATCGAACCGAAAACGAAGGCCGATCAGGAGAAACTCGGCGAGTCTCTCATGAAATTGACCGAGGAAGATCCGACGTTCCGCATGTCTACCAACGAAGAAACCGGCCAGACGATTATAAGCGGAATGGGCGAACTTCACCTCGAGATCATAGTGGATAGATTGAAGCGCGAATTCAAAGTCGAAGCTAACGTCGGACGCCCCCAGGTGGCTTACAAAGAAACGATCAGGAAGAAAGTCACGCAGGAAGGAAAGTTTATCAGGCAATCAGGCGGCCGCGGCCAGTACGGTCATGTCTATCTGGAGATTGAACCCAACGAAAAAGGCAAGGGATACGAGTTCACGAACGCGATAGTAGGCGGCGTCATCCCGAAAGAGTACATCCCTGCGGTATCGGAAGGTATCCAGGAGGCTCTTCAGAGCGGCGTCCTCGCAGGATATCCCGTCGTCGATATCAAGGTGAAACTTTTCGACGGGTCGTACCACGATGTCGATTCGAGCGAGATGGCTTTCAAGATCGCGGGCAGCATCGGTTTCAAGGAGGGTGCAAAAAAAGCAGACCCTGTTTTGCTTGAACCGATGATGGATGTGGAAGTCGTGACTCCGGAGGAATACCTCGGAGACGTGATGGGAGATTTGAACTCCCGCCGCGGACGAATCGAAGGAATTGGATCGAGAAGAGACGCCCAGGTTGTAAGGGCTATGATCCCATTGTCTGAGATGTTCGGATACGCGACGTCGCTTCGTTCGATGACGCAAGGACGCGCGATTTTCACAATGCAGTTCTCTCACTATGATGAGGTGCCGCGCAACATCGCGGACCAGATCATCGAAAAAGTGCGCGGTAAGGAGTCAGTCGCCGCATGATTTCGTCCGTCTTTTTTGTCGGTTTCAGCCCGTGCGGGATTCCGACTTGTTGGGATAATTAGTTTGAAAAAATTATAAGGAGAATTTAGATGGCAAAGGAGAAATTTGACCGCAGTAAGCCGCATATCAATGTGGGTACGATCGGGCACATCGATCACGGCAAGACGACGTTGACATCGGCAATCACACTCGCTTTAGCCAAAAAAGGTTTGGCATCCGCCAGGAGTTTCGATAGTATCGACAACGCGCCGGAAGAGAAAGCCCGCGGTATAACGATCGCGACGGCCCACGTGGAATATCAGACCGCGACCAGGCACTACGCTCATGTCGACTGCCCCGGACACGCAGATTACATTAAGAATATGATAACCGGCGCTGCCCAGATGGACGGCGCTATCCTGGTGGTCGCTGCTAACGACGGCCCGATGCCCCAGACCCGGGAGCACATTCTTCTCGCATACCAGGTCGGCGTGCCGAAGATCGTCGTATTCATGAATAAAGTCGATATGGTCGACGATCCCGAGCTCCTCGAGCTCGTAGAGGTCGAAGTCCGCGATCTGTTGAAGAAGTATAATTTCCCCGGCGACGAGATACCTGTAATCCGCGGCAGTGCCCTCAAGGCGATGGAAGCGGGAAATGACCCTAACGCCAAGCCGGACGACCCCCGCTTCAAGTGTATATATGAGTTGATGGATGCCGTCGACAGCTACATCCCGCTCCCGCAGCGCGATGTGGACAAGCCGTTCATCATGCCGATCGAAGACGTTTTCACGATCACCGGCCGCGGTACGGTCGGTACCGGCCGCGTCGAGCGCGGAAAGGTGAAGGTCGGCGAGGAAATTGAGATCATAGGCCTTGGCGCCCACAAGAAAGCCGTGGTCACTGGACTCGAGATGTTCAGAAAAGAACTCGATGAGGGAATGGCGGGTGACAATATCGGCGCGCTGCTCCGCGGCGTTGAAAAGGAAGAGCTTGAGCGCGGAATGGTCCTCGCGAAACCCGGCTCAATCACACCGCACACGAAATTCATCGCCCAGGTTTACGTCCTGAGCAAAGAAGAAGGCGGACGTCACACTCCGTTCTTCAAGGGTTACCGCCCGCAGTTCTACTTCCGCACGACGGACGTTACCGGATCTGCTACCGAATTCCCCGCCGGCACCGAGATGGTTATGCCGGGCGATAACGTCGACAACCTGAGAATCGAATTGATCACTCCGATTGCCATGGAAGAAGGACTTCGCTTTGCTATCCGCGAAGGCGGCCATACGGTCGGTGCAGGCGTCGTAACGAAAATCATTGAGTAATCAGTTTGAAGGCTGGTAAAATTATGGAAGCGAGGTAAGCTGTGGCTGGTCAGACTATCAGGATAAAGCTTAAATCCTATGATCATGCTCTGATCGATAAATCGGCGGAGAAGATCGTCAGGACGATCAAGTCTACCGGAGCGGTTGTCTCCGGACCGATCCCGCTGCCGACGAAGAAGACGATTTATACTGTCCTTCGATCGCCGCATGTTGACAAGCGGAGCCGCGAACAGTTCGAGCTTCGGCAGCACAAGCGCTTGATCTACATTTACAACGCGTCGTCGAAGTCGGTGGACTCTCTCACCAAGCTCGATCTCCCCGCTGGAGTCGACGTAGAGATGAAGGTCTAAAGGCCACAGCCTATGACAATCCTTAATTTCCCCCTCCCGGAGGGATGTTTCATGAGAAACCGGAGTTTGAGATAATGAGCGGTCTGCTTGGCAAGAAACTCGGCATGACTAACGTTTTCGACGAGAAAGGGAATTCTATCTCCGTAACCGTTATTGAAGCAGGGCCCTGTCCCGTCACCGCGATCAAGACGAAAGATCGGGACGGCTACGAGGCGCTTCAGCTCGGATTCGGTGAGAAGCCCGAGCGTGTCGTGCCGAAGCCGATGAAAGGACATTTTGCGAAAGCCGGAGTGAAGCCGGCTGAGATACTCTGCGAGTTCGACGGATACGATATTGCGTCGTTCAAGCTCGGTGATGTGATCAATGTAGATAAGATCTTCGCCGTGGGCGACAAAGTTTCCGTAACCGGGACTTCTAAAGGCAAAGGATTTCAGGGAGTTGTTAAACGTCACCACTTTGGCGGCGGGTCGGTTACCCACGGCCAGAGCGACAGGTTGCGCGCTCCCGGTTCTGTCGGCAGCTCTTCGTACCCGTCACGCGTCTTCAAGGGATTGAGGATGGCGGGAAGGATGGGAGGAAAACGCTCCACGATGAAGAACCTTAAAGTGGTACGCCTGATCCCGGACTCGAACCTCATCCTCGTGGAGGGATCGGTTCCCGGTCCGACAAACGGTTACGTGCAAATCTGGAAGTGAAAGAGGTTCCCAAGATGCAATTAGAAGTTTTGAAAATCGATGGAAGCAAAACTGGTGAAATGGTGGAGCTGTCGCCGGCGATATTTGAGATAAAGCCGAACGACCAGGCTATTTACCAGGCTGTGACAGCTTACCGGGCCAACGCGCGACAGGGCACTCATAAGACCAAAACCCGCGGAGAAGTCAGAGGCGGCGGCAAAAAGCCGTGGAAGCAGAAGCATACTGGAAGGGCCCGCAGCGGTTCGATAAGAAACCCTATCTGGGTCGGCGGAGGCACGATATTCGGGCCCAAGCCCCATGACTATGACAAGAAGGTCAACGACAAGACGAAAATCCTCGCGAAGAAATCAGCGCTCTCGTACAAAGCAAAAGACAGCGGGGTCGTCGTCGTCGAAGACTTCACGCTTGAGGAATCGAAGACGAAGCGCGTCCTCGAGATACTCAACTCCCTGGGCTTAAAGGGAAAGAAAGTGCTCATGCTCCTGCCCAAGAACGACAGGAACGTCTTCCTCGCGGCCAGAAATGTGCCGGAGATTTTCGTGAAGGACGCCGTCGGAGCCTCGGTTTATGAGCTCCTGAACAACGACGTGGTCCTTTTCCAGAAGAGCGCGCTCACCGC
>JAJYJD010000212.1 GCA_021789755.1 Bacteroidota bacterium | reverse complement strand
CGGAGCCCGGACAGCGGCAGAGGAAACCGCGATGATGACGAAACTGTACCGGGGATCCGGTCTGCGCACACCCGGAAAGACCGTATCGATGAATCCCGTCACGGGAAAAAAGAGAGGACTTACCGAGGGCACGGGAGCGGTAGTCAGGACAGATTCTGGCTCAGCGGAAGTGAAAGTTCGTTATGATCCGGCGATAATGCCCGACGTGCTTGAAGCACAGGTCGGTCCGCTGCCCGGAAGCTTCGACCGCGCGGAAGCGCAGGCTCAAGACGACATACTTGAAATCTGTAAAATAGAGGACAACTCGACATGGCAAACAACGACAGCCGAAATTTTCCCGTTGTAGCTGAACCCGAACAGAAATTTTCCAAGGCACGTTACGGAATGATAATCGACCTCGATCGATGCACCGGGTGCGGGGCATGTCTGGTTGCCTGTGCCATCGAAAATAATGTCCCACCGGATCCGCCGACCTCGACCGAGAGGACCGGGATAACGCCGATCAGAGTCTATCGGGCAGACAACGGGAAATCTTTTCCCGACAACGAATCTGTCTTCTTCCCGGTTTCATGCCAGCAATGTGACCATCATGCGCCGTGCGTTTCCGTGTGCCCGCAAAAGGCGGTCGAGGTTGACCCAACTACCG
The DNA here is from genome assembly GCA_021789755.1 of Bacteroidota bacterium. Classification (GTDB taxonomy): domain Bacteria; phylum Bacteroidota; class Ignavibacteria; order Kryptoniales; family JAKASW01; genus JAKASW01. Next base: position 5,637 of record JAJYJD010000212.1, on the reverse strand, counting down.
GAATCGTCGGTCAGATTCCGGTGAGATGTCTGGGTTGCAGGTATTGCATGGCAGCTTGTCCGTACCACGCGAGGTACTTCAACTGGTGGGATCCTGTCTGGCCAAAGGGAATGGAAGAAGCGTTGAATCCCGACGTGTCGCCGAGAATGCGCGGAGTGGTCGAGAAGTGCAACTTCTGTTTCCACCGCCTCCAGGCGGCAAGGACAAAAGCGGCCGCCGAAGGAAAGAGAGAGATAGATCCCGCCGATTACGTTCCGGCATGCGTGGAGGCCTGTCCGGCCAAAGCGATGACTTTTGGAGATCTCCTCGACGAAGATTCCGAAGTTTCGCGGCTTTCAAAGGACAGGATCAGTTTTAGACTGCTGGAAAACCTCGGCACAGGCCCGAAGGTTTACTACCGCTCCGAACGGGAATGGGTAAGGACGCTCGGCGAAGAGGTTGTGGCGACGAAAGGAAATGTTCATGGATAGCCATCTCGTTGCCCGCGGCGTCAAACGTGCTTCGCCCGGCAGATTTGTAATGTGGATCATTCCATGGACTCTTATCCTCGCGATCGGTTTGTACGCAACTTATCTGTGCTTATCAAGAGGATTGAACCAGACAAACATGGATAACCGGTTTGCGTTCGGGCTCTGGATATTCCTCGACCTTTCAGTGATCGCACTCGGTGCAGGCGCATTCTTCACCGGTTTCCTGGTTTATATCCTCAAAAGAGATGAACTAAGAGCCGTGATAAACAGTGCCGTCGTGCTCGGCTTCATTTGCTACAGCGGCGCCGTTCTGGTGCTGATGGTCGACGTCGGCCAGCCTTTGCGCGCATGGTTCACTTTCTGGCATCCGAACGTTCATTCCATGCTGACTGAAGTTACTTTCTGCATCACCTGCTACCTGACGGTTCTTGCGATCGAATACGCGCCTGTAGTTTTGAAGAATAGGAAACTCAAGGAGATCCCCGGTTTTCTCGTTTTCGAGTTCGAGCTTCACAAGGTCATGCCAATACTTGCCGGTGTCGGAACGTTCCTCTCATTCTTCCACCAGGGATCACTCGGCGGGTTGTATGGCGTCTTGCAGGGACGGCCGTTTGCATTCAGGGAAGGAATTGCGATCTGGCCCAGCACATTCTTCCTGTTCATTATCTCGGCCGCCGCTGCGGGACCGAGTTTCATTTTACTCAGCACATGGATGGTTTCGAGACTCAGCAGGAAGAAGCTGGTTAGCGAGAACGTTTACAGGCTCCTCGCAAAAATTTCCGGCGCCCTTCTGACCGTCTATGTCTTCTTGAAATCGATCGACACGCTCACCTGGCTCAACAGGACCGCTCCCGGGTTTGGATTGTCAGGAATGAGCTTCTTCCTCTGGGCACCGTTTAACGTTTGGATCCTTTTCGTTGAGATTATTGTCTTCGGTCTCATCCCCGCAATGTTGATGCTCGTCGGGAGCGGCAAGCTCAGGCTTGGCTGGCTCGTCCTTTCATCGTCCCTCGTTTGTTGCGGGATACTATTGAACAGATTCGTAATGACAATACAGACGCTCGCGTTGCCGACGCTGGCATTCGACAAATTCATGCTGTATACGCCGAGTTGGCAGGAAGTTGCCACGTTCCTCTTCGTGGTCGCGTACGGCACGATCATCTATTCGCTCTCGTTCCGGTACCTGCGGCTCTTTCCACAGGAAACCGACTTGAAGCAGAATCCGAGGAGATCATAAAATGCTTCCGTGGGTCTACGGTTTTACCTGGGAAACTGGAAACGTCCTTTTCCTGACTATCTTCTACGTCGTCAGCGGAGTGATTCTTGCGGCCTGTGGGATTGCCGCGCGCCGTGCGCTGCGAGATCTGAAGTCAACCCGCATAGATGAAATAAAATGGCATGTAGACTTCGAGGATATCCCGTCCTTTGCAAAGACATGCCGCCACGTTTTTACGGGCGAGCTCAGCAACCGCGTGTGTCACAATGGATTCGATTGCCGGACTTGCAAACTGCACGCTGACCTTACGGAGGTTTCGCGCCCGACCGCCCCCCTCGATCCGCCGCACTCTCGCAGCACTCACAAAATCGGCACCTCAGTTTTTGGCCTGCGCATGCCGGCCGACCGGTTGTACCACCGCGGGCACACGTGGGTGAGAAGAGAAAGCGACGGGAAATTGACAGTCGGCCTCGATGATTTTGGAGAACGAATGATCGGCAGAGCTTCAACCCCGGAGTTTCCCTCAGTCGGGACGAAATTAGTAACCAATGGGACCGGGTGGTTCTTCAGGAGAGGTGAGTCGAGGATCAGAATCCTTTCACCCGTGGAGGGAAAGGTAGTCGCGGTCGGCGGCCGGGGAAACGGTTTTTATCTGAGAGTGGACACCGGCAACGACTGCGACCTGCGGCATCTGCTCAAAGGCGTAGAGATACAACCATGGATAATGACGGAACTCGAACGGCTGGAAATTGCTCTCAGCACAGAAGAGGCAGGCGTAAGTCTGGCAGACGGCGGCGAGCTCGTCGAAGATATGCCGGCCAACTATCCCGGCGCCGACTGGGACAGTTTACTCGGGGAAGTTTTTCTGGAACCGTAGCCACAAACCTTGCGAATGTTTCCGCGTAAGTCCCGGCCCACGCCTCTGTGCCGAAACGAAACCACGGCGATACTACGGCGTGCAGGCATGCCGTGACACGACCATGCAGGATCAGAATCCGTGGCCCTATCTCTCTATCTCATACTTTTTAATCTTCTCGTAAAGTGTCGATCTGTCGATGCCGAGCACCGAGGCAGCCTCTTTTATGTTTCCCTGAGTGCGTTTGATCGTAGCTTCTATCACCTGCTTCTCGACAACCTGGAGGGGGATGTTGTCCGGAACATTCCACGATTGCTTCTTTAAGCCGTTCTGTTCGAGGAATCCGAAATCTTCGCCGCTCAGAATGGTGTTCTTGCATGTCACCATGGCCCGCTCGACAGCGTTCTCGAGTTCACGGACGTTGCCCGGCCAGTTGTAGTCCATCAACACTTTCAGGCCGCCTTCGCTGACGTCGTCAATTTCCTTTCCGAGCTCGTGTGAAAGGCGTTCTATGAAACTCCTCGCAAGTATCGGTATGTCTTCACGTCTTTCTCTGAGCGGTGGTATCTGAATATTGATAACGTCGAGCCGGTAGTAGAGGTCATCTCTGAACGTACCGGCGGAAACAGCTTCCGAAAGATCCCTGTGTGTCGCGGCTATGACTCGTACATCCACCGTTATTTCCTCCGTGCCGCCGACGCGATAGAAGCTCCGCTCCTGCAACACGCGCAGCAAATCCATCTGCAGCTTCGGTGAAATATCTCCGATCTCGTCCAGAAAAATCGTGCCGCCGTCAGCGAGCTCGAATTTACCTTTCTTCTGCGCCACCGCGCCGGTGAACGCTCCCTTCTCGTGGCCGAAGAGTTCAGATTCAAGGAGAGTCTCGGCAAGCGCCGCGCATGAGACTCCGACAAACGGCTTCGAGGCCCTGTCACCGGAATAATGAATTGCCCTCGCGACCAGTTCCTTCCCGGTTCCGCTTTCGCCCCGGATCAAAGCCGTGCTCTTAAGGCTCGATATCTCCTGAACAAGCTCGAAGATGTCGTGCATTTGCGGATTCTTGCTGATTATGTCGTGGAATCTGTATTGTCTCGTCAGTTTCTTCCTGAGTATCAAGTTCTCGCGCTGGAGATTTTTCACTTTTATTATTCGCTCGACGAGTATCGATATCTCTTTCGGGTTGCATGGTTTGACTATATACTCCTGGGCACCCTCCTTCATTGCGGAGATCGCGGTGTCGACGGTCGCATAGGCAGTAATAATTATTATCGAGGCATCGGGACGGATCTTCTTTATCTCCATCATTGATTCGATCCCGTCCATGCCGCCCGGCATCTTCAGATCGATAAAGTAGATTGCGTAGTCCTTCTCGCCCGCCTTCTCGATCGCCGACTTTCCGGAGGCGGCGGAATCAACGCCGTAGCCGTCTTCCCGCAGCCACGCCACGAGCGACTCTCTCATCACCTCTTCATCATCGACAACGAGTATTTCCCATTGCGTTTTCATCTGCGAAACTCCAAGATTTTGTTCTTCTTCGTTTCTTTCCTGAGCTCTGTAAGTTCCTCTTCGAGCACTATCCAGCAGCTGCGACAGAAGTCTTCCGACTTCACATCGATCTGAAGTACTTCCGTCGAAAGCGACATGAGACATGACCTGTCATGGCAATGCACCAGGCCGAAAGTGTGCCCGAGCTCGTGCGCCGCTTCCTTCCGCGCTCGCCGCATTTTAAGTTCCTTGTCCGGCGGCAACCCGTAAAATTCCTGCGACAGCCTGGCGAGTGAGACGAGCGCCGCTTTTCCTGCCAGCTGTGCCTGTCCGTATACGAAAGTGACCATGGGGATAAACAGGTCAGCCTCCGTTATGGCCAGGAACTTTGCGGCGTCCGGCGGACGAACACGGGCGAGATTCTGCAGCATCAGGGCGGAACTGAACTGCCGTCTGCTTTCTTCGAATGCGTAATCGGGATCCGGAAATGACGTGTACATCTCGACCTCGAATCCGAACATCCCTCTCACATGACGTGCTATCATCGTCACAACGTCTTCATTCACCGCTCCGACCATCGACACGTAAATCTTTCCCATCAGGCTTTCGCCCCGGCCGGTTCGCTCGCCTGTGCCTGCCCCTTTTTGATCGGGATGGTCACCCTGAACGTCGTTCCGACACCGACGGTGGTATCTACTTCGATATCTCCGCCGTGAGCATCGACGATTCCATAGACGACGGATAGACCGAGACCTATTCCCTTCACTTCGCCTTTCGTCGTGAAGAACGGATCGAAAATTTTAGGCATGACCTCTTTCGGTATGCCGTCTCCGTTATCAGATATTTCAAGGACGATAGATTTGTCTTCCTGCCTCGTCGTGATCGATAACGTACCGCTTCTCTTGTTCTGACATGCCTCGGCACCGTTCATGACCAGATTTATGATAACCTGCTGCATCTGCGGGCCATCACACTCCACGGGAGGCAATGTATCCGACAGGTGGAGCTCGAGGCCAATGTTCCCAAGCTCAAGCCTGTGCCTTAGAAGAAGAAGCGTGTTCTTGATTACCCCGTTCAGGTCGACATTCATGCTTTGCGGTTTCGATCTTCTTGAAAAGGCAAGGAGATCGGATACTATTCTTCCGACCCGGGTGGTCTCATCTATGATCTGGCCGATATATTTCCTGAACTCAGGGACACGGTCCTGCGGTATCCCGTCGTCTTTCATGATCCTGTCGAGGAGCATCGCGAGGTTCAGCACACCGGAGATGGGATTGTTTATTTCATGAGCAACGGTCGCAGACAATTGACCGAGGGATGCGAGGCGATCGCTCTGAAGCAGTTTCTGATGAGCGACCTCAAGTTGCTTCGTTCTGTCCTTGACCTTCAGCTCGAGATCCTGGGTAGCATGGTTGAGCTCAGCCATAGCTTTGTTGAGCCGTTCGCTCATCACGTTGAATTCATGCGCGAGTTCGCCGAGCTCGGAGCTGGAAGTTACCTCCACAACTTGATCAAGCTGCATACGGCTCACCGCTCTGGTTCCGACAATGAGCTTGTTTATCGGCCTGTCCACAAACCTGCGCGTGAAGAAGACGATAAAGAGGGCAATC
>JAJYJD010000211.1 GCA_021789755.1 Bacteroidota bacterium | reverse complement strand
GTCAAACCCGAAATGCCGAGAAGCCCGCTGTGTTTGTTAAGAAGGGTGTTGGCTTCTGCAAGCGAAAGACCTTCCCTGCCGACAATGTGAAGTATTATCTGAGGATCGAGGTCGCCGCTTCGTGTGCCCATCAACAATCCCTCGAGCGGCGTGAAGCCCATCGAAGTATCGACCGACACTCCCTTGTCGACGGCGGCCATGCTGCATCCGTTCCCGAGATGGATCGTGATGATTTTCAGCTTCTCGATCGGCTTGCCGAGTATTTCCGCAGCTTTATTCGAGACATAGAAGTGCGACGTGCCGTGGAAACCATACCGCCGAATCTTATAGCGCCGATAGAGCAAATAAGGTATGCCGTACAGAAAGGCGTACGCCGGCATCTTCTGATGGAAGGCGGTATCGAACACTGCAACCTGCGGAGTGCCGGGAAGATGCTTGAGAACAGCCTGTATCCCGCGAAGGTTGTGCGGGTTATGGAGCGGCGCGAGCTCGATGTTCTCCCTCACCTCATCCATCACCTTGTCGTCGATCAGCACACTTTCGGAGAAGCTCTCTCCGCCGTGCACGACCCTGTGTCCGACGGCATCGATCTCAGATTTGTCCTGGATGACGCCATGGTTCTTGCTGAGGAGGACCGCCAGCACGTATTCAATCGCCGTCTGGTGGTCGAGGACCTCGGCACTGATCTTGACTTTATCGCCGTCATAACGTTCGTGGGTCACGACTGAATCGCTCATCCCGACGCGGTCGATCAATCCCTTTGCCAGGACCTGGCAGTCTTTTAAATCGATAAACTGATATTTTACAGACGAACTTCCGGAATTTAAGACAAGTACTTTCATTTCAGCTTTCTTCTACACCGAGAGATATTATTAAACGTTTTCGATCTTCTTCCCCGACTCATCGTACTTAAAAAATCCCTGGCCTGTCTTTTTGCCGAGATGTCCCTCACGCACTTTTCTCCTGAGGATCGGGCTCGCCCGGTACTGGGCCGTTCCGAGCTCGTGGTACATCGTATCCAGCCACGTCAGCACTTCATCGAGGCCCATCGAATCCGCCATCTCGAGCGGTCCGACGTTAAGCCCGTAGCCGAGCTTGATAGCGGTGTCGATCCCGTCGGCCGTCGCGATTCCTTCGAGCAGTACCTGCATCGCTTCGTTGAGGAGCGGCAGTATGACCCTGGTCGTCACAAACCCGGGATACTCGAATACTTCGACGACAGTCTTGCCGAGATCCTCGGCGAATTTCTTTATACGCTTGAATGTATCATCGCTCGTCTTCAGCGCGCGTACAACTTCCACAAGCGGCACTTTCGGAACCGGGTTCAGGAAGTGCATGCCGATAATTTTATCGGGCCGTGAAGTCGCGTCCGCAAGTTTCGTAAGACTCAAAGTCGCGGTATTGGAAACGAATACCGTATTCGGATCGCAAATCTTGTCGAGCTCTTTGAACACGGTTTTCTTCGATACAAAATCCTCGTCAACCGCCTCGATCACCAGGTCGCATTCCGCTACTTCATTGAGGTCGGTCCAGAATTTAAGGCGTGACAGTATCGCCTTCTTCTCGCTTTTTGTGAGAGCCCAGCGTTGAATTTCAGTATCGAGTGTCTCGGAGAGCCTTTGTCTGCAAATCTCCGCAGATTCTTCGTCGCGCTCAATGATTAGTACGTTGATTCCGGCTGTTGCGGCGGTCTCGGCTATTCCCCTTCCCATAAGCCCGCCTCCGACAATCGCTATGTAACCGGCTCTGTCCGATTCCGAGTGAGTTATATTGAGAATTTCGCCGATACTTTCTTCACGTGCCATAATGCTTGAATTAAGTTAGAATAAACAGCCCTGTGAATCAAGAAAACGCACTGTCCGCGCCGAAAACGCGCACACTGTACGAGAGTAACCCTGACTGCCGCACGCTACTTGTTGACCGCCTCCACTGCGAGATCTATTCGCATCGCCTGCACGAATTTTACGATGCGCTGGTTGCGCCATGCCTTTTCGAGTATTGCCTCATCGTCCTGCGGGCAACCGGGGGATCCACCATAGATTCCGGAGGTTCGATCGTGGCGCGAAGCTCATTCACTGAAGTTGAAATCTGTTCGCGGATCTTTCCCGTGAGCGAATACATTTAAGCCTCCTGAACAGTCGCGGATAAGAGATCACGTGATGCGGGGAATCTTTTTTTCTTCAGGATAATCGGAAAGACACCCGCTTTCCCGCTCGATATCATCTTCCTGATTTTCGCGTGATATATCCTGGCGATCCTCTCGTCGGCGGTCCGTCCGAGCGATCCGTCCTTGCCGCGAAGAAGTCATTGCACCAGGGAAACTCACAAATGCGGACGCCGAAACCCTGTGCGCTTTCCATAGTACCGTCCACCGAGCCGGTGTCGACGATCGAGATCTCACCGGCGAGCTCTCTCACGCTCTCCGGACATCCCGGGGGATACGCTCTTCGTTCCCGACAATCACGGAGAAAGCTTCACTTCTTGCTCTCCGCGGTCCGTGCGTTCACTGCTTCAATAACCTTCTTTCGGAACGAAACCTGCTCGACCGGTTTCACGATGAAATCGTTTGCGCCGTACTCGACAGCTTTCTTTACGTTGGCAGAGTCGCCGTATGCGGTCATTATGATCACGGGGGTGTCCTTGTTGACGGTGCCGCCGCGGACTCTGCGCAGGACCTCAAGGCCGTCCATTTCCGGCATCATTATATCGAGTAATATCAAATCGAACTTGGAATTGCTCGCGAACATGAGTGCCTCGGCGCCGTCTGCGGCATTTGAGATATCGAAGCCGATTTGTTTCAGGTGAAACTCCACGAGTTTCCTGATCATGGGAACATCATCAGCAACTAGTGCCTTCATCGATTAAGCCTATTCTTCAACTGGATCAGAAGTTCCTCCGCTTCCCGCCAGTTGACAGGGGAAGCGTGGACGGTTTCGTTCAGACGGTTCGCGAGAGCCGATGCATCGCCGTAGCCGAATGATCCTCCCGTGCCGCTGATACCGTGAGTTATCCTTCTGATTGTATCCACGTCCTCATCCCGGACGGCGCACTCCAGCAAGTCGAGCTGTTCAGCGAAATACCTGACGAACTCCTCGACCATGCTTCGCGCGACGTCACTATGCTCATCTTCTTTCATGCCAAATGGGTTTTCAGTGTTCCTGATGTCCTTCGGCAGGACGGATTTTACGAATGTGTCGCCAAAGACAGCCTTCAGTTGCCGGAAAAGCAATTCCTCGGTAAGAGGCTTGGTGATCACGGCCTCTGCCCCGAGTCTGCTTGCCGACGACGCATTCACTCTATCAGAATAAGCAGTCATCCCGACAACCGGTATGTTCTTCGTCAACTCGTTCGATTTTATTAATTGGAGGGTCTTGAAGCCGTCGAGGTGAGGCATCATCAAGTCGAGTAAAATCAGATCGGGCCTTAATGCGTATGCCACCTGCAGGCCTTCGAAACCGTCCGGTGCCGCAAACACTTCGAATTTCAGCTTTCTGAAGAAATCTTCAGCGAATCGCCGGACGGGTTCCGTGTCGTCGATGACGAGAATCGTTTTGGGAAATGCATCAGGCATTCTTCTTCCAGGCTCGGTGAGACCCCTGTTTGCCCTCCGCATCCAACTTCTGGTGTGCTTCCGCTCTGTGAACGGGGACTTCACCGGGGGCCTTCATCCCCAGTTTAACACTTCCGCCCTCGGCCGATATGATTCCAACTTTGATCTCGCCTCCAATCCTGATCACTTCTCTTAATATCCTTTCCAAGACCAACCCAATTGCCTTCCAGAGTCAGTCTACTCTGTATTCTGTCGAATATCTGTCCGGGTCAAAAACCACCTCTATGTCCGATCTAGGAACATGATTCTGGATTACCGGAGCCTTCATGTTTGCCGTGACCGGTCCGGGATCTCGGCTGAGTTCCGCAACCGTGAACGCCGTGGAGGAGCCGTCCTCCGGGGCAAGCTCTGCGTAAACATCCGGGTCCACCTAAGATGCCTCGAGCAGCGCCAGACCGAAGTTCGGGCCTTCCGTCGATAAAACCATCTTAGCGGCTCCACTCATTCGTCATCAATTATAATGAAGCTGTAAAGTCCTTCAAAACACGGCAGACCATTCGGATAATCATAAACGATGCTCTCATCAAATTGCGACTCGTCGAACTCCCTGGTCATGAGTTTCGCCTTCAGTTCCGTATTCCGCTCAATCATTCATAATCCTGTTGAACATAAAAATGTCCGCTCACCTGTTTTCGGGTTCGGAAACCGGAGCACGATTCGGAACGAGAGGTTGAAAATCTCCGTAGCTCTCATTCGCGACTTCCCCGGGGCTGATGAGGCCGGGTTGCAAAAAGACAACCGCGCCGCGTTCGTCCGTCGTGATCACGGCTCCGCCTCTGCTGGGAGCACTTCCAATTGCTGTCGTGGCCTTTGCCCGCGGACGTATTACTTGACAAGAGAACCATTAATAAGGCAAACTTCAATACATCTCTCTATTCAATGAGGCTTCGCTTCTCTTCACGGGAAGTACCAGTGTTAACGTCGTGCCATGTCCTTCGACGCTTTCCACTTTCAGCTCGCCGCCGAATTTTGCGACTATCCCTCTTGCAACTGGCAGCCCGAGACCTGTTCCTTTCCCGGCTTCCTTCGTGGTGAAGAAGGGATCAAAGATCTTGGTGAGGTTTTCTTTTTTTATCCCTGCCCCGGAATCGGTGAATCGAATGTAGATCTTCCCGTCAATGTACTCCGTAGACACAACCAATTTGCCGCCCTTTGGCATTGCCTCTTTGGCGTTGATCAGGAGGTTAAGGAAAGCCTGCTGAAGATAATTCTTATTCGAGTCAAGCGGGGGTAGCTCTTCAGACATTCGCATTTCGACTTCAATCCCGCGGCTCTTGAACTGGTACTCGACGAGTTCAATGACTTCGTTTAATGCCCAGTTTACGTTCATAGGTTCATTTTCGACGACTTCGAGTACGTTGCTCGAGAACGAGGCAAGCTGCCGCGTGATATGGGCGATCCTCTGCACCTGGGTTCGGACTACCTCGATCCTGTGCTCTGTATCCTTCCCCTGTCGAAGAAGTGCCAAATGGCCGAGGAGAATTTGCAGGGGGTTGTTTATTTCGTGCGCGATGCCGCCAACAAGTTCACCTAACGAAGCGAGCTTGGCGGCCTGGAGCATCTGCGCCTCCGACATCTTCGAACCACCTGCCGCCTTGAGCATATGATCCATGTTGCGGAGATTTTCCACTGCCACAGCAGCCTGGTTTGCCAGCACACCGAGCATGGTGAGCTCATAATCGGATAGTGTTCCGCGGACTTTTACGGTCCGAATTATATACACGCCGAACGCCTCCCCGCGGAGCACCAGTGGAACAACGACAAAATTGCCCCTGACTGCCGACGTGTTCGGGTCGGGGACGACCGTGGTCAATTTCTGATCTATCACCCAATCGAGTATTCCTTCTTCCAGCAAACGCCGGGAAGCGGTGAGCATATAATCTGAACAGGTGGGGATGAACGGCCTTGCCTGGGATCTCGGTTTGCGCACCTCGAACAACATAACTTCATCAACCGGGATAACTTTGCGGGTAAGTTCGAGAAGCGAGTCGAGAACAGCTACCCGGTCGGTGGTGGTGCTTATTGCACTTGCCAATCTCTGCATCTCGACCATGTCGTCGAGCGATTGTTTTATTCCGGCTACGGCTCTTTCGTGCAATTCCATTTTTGCCTTGAGCATCCGTACAGTCGTCTCAAGGGCGCGGACATAGTTCTCGTCAGTCTCCGTAACGCCCTCAGTTGGAGCGGCAGTATCCTGGTTGTCCGGCTTGTTGTTGTCTTTTCTTATCTCCCGTCCAACCGTCTCATCCTTCTTCATTTCCCTCTCCGGTGAACAAATCAGATTGTATTTGTAAATGTCCGCTCGATATTCTCGCGCTACTTCCATTCGAAAGTGTCTCAGAAAGCCGGGGTCATTTCCCCTCCGGGTATGTTCGGGATTCTGAGCGCTTTAGAACCAAATCCTTTACATTTTCATATGGAGGAGCACCAATGCTGTAAAGTCCGGCATCGCTTCTGCGAGGCCGGGTTTGTGATCCGGCTTTACCATGCCGATAATCTGGTCGGCGGAAATTATTCGCATCAGCCCGAAGACGCGGGTGGCCGAATTGTCTATGGTCGAAGCGGCTGAGAGGGTGGCCGGTGACGCGGGGAGCCGAAAAGTATTTTGTAGCTGCGTTTCTAATATTTCATTTTCCATCTGTCCAGCCTGTTGCTCAAGATTGCGCGTTCAGCCAGCTGCTGCA
>JAJYJD010000210.1 GCA_021789755.1 Bacteroidota bacterium | reverse complement strand
AAAGGTTTCGGACAGTTCGGCGGCAATGTGGATGCTGTCAACTATCGAGTGTCTCTTTCGCGTACGGCAGGTGACGGGTATCGTGTTCATACGCACTTCTGGCAGAACAGGGCTTACGCCAAGATGATCTATACACCGGGTTCATCTTTCCAACTGATGCCGCTGTTCTACTGGTCGCATACCTACCATGAGAATCCGGAGGGACTCAGCATGACGCAATACTTGCAGGACCCGACGCTCTCAAACGATGACGCAATCCCATACAACGAACATATGGAGACGAACCGGACAACGGAAGGTATAAACGGGGTAATGAAGTTGACGGACCGTCAACAAATTCAATGCAGCGGCTATGTGAAGCAGTCGGACTATACTGAAGCGAACAACCGAGTCTTCGATCATCAGATGCTTACAACGCCAGGAGCGTCGCTGCAATACACGTTCTCCTCAGGTTCACCTGACCGGATCATCACGAACGAGTTCAGCGCAGGAACGGATCTGCAATGGCAGACCAACGATGAGCACAAAAATCCGAATCTTCATTCCTTTGAAGGTGATTCAATCCTCGCCCATCAGCAAATTCGCCAGTGGGGGGAAGGCTTCTTCCTGATCGACGTGGTTAATCTGGCTCAGGACTGGAGCATTATGGGGAGTGTGCGGTTCGACAGGATGCACAACGAGCTTACGGACCAGATGAGGACAGATTCAACCGACAATTCCGGTTCTGCAGATTTCTCGAACCTTACAGGTCGTCTTGGCTTAGCATATTCGGCTTCGGCGGAACTGACTCTTTTCGCCGACTGGGGGCAGGGATTCATCCCGCCTTCGACTAATGAGCTCGACAATAATCCGACCGGGTATGGAGGTTTCAATTCGAGCCTGAAGGCTGCCACATCGACTAGCTTTGAAGCCGGTGCACGGGGCATCATCAACCTTAACCTCAGTTTTGACGTGACGGGTTTTTACATGACGACCCAAGACGATTTCGACAGGTATCGAATGCCTGGCCGCGGGCACGGTCAGGAGGGTACGTTCTACAGGAATATCGGCGCGAGCCGGCGATTCGGACTCGAGGTGTCGGCGGGATACTCGCCGGTTAAACAGATTCTTATCCAGCTCGCGTACACATATTCGCATTTCAAATATGATATCGGATCACCGATACTTGTGATGATGGACGATACAACGATTCATAAATATATCCAGAACGGCAACTGGCTTCCGAACTCGCCGATGCACCAATTGGCAATCGATATCAACTATAACGTCGTGCCGGAATTATCCGTCGGGATAGCGTCTGCAACCCTCAGCAGGTCGTACATCGACGGGGCGGACGTTGAAGCGGAGGCTGCACCGGGGTACACTCTGCTGGGCGGGCGAATTGTATATCGGTGGATTGTACATGGAATTTCTGGCGAGGTGAGTGCTCACGTGAAGAACATTGCAAACACTCGATATGTAGCTTTCACTGAACCGGATCCCGGCGGAAATTCGTACCAGCCGGGAGCAGGGAGAGAATTGTTCTTCAACTTGAGAGTTCTGATTTGACGGCGGGTAGGGCAGGCCTGAGCGGTCATCCACATCCCTTCAATCATACCGAAATGTGCCAATCGGGAATATCAGCGCGGGGCAAAGGGCGATTCCCGCAAAGAGCATGCGGGAATGACTTAGGGGAGAGGAGGCAGAAATGACAGCCGGGTACTATACTAGATATGACAAGTCTACCATCGATCAGCAAGGCCCCGCGCCTTACGTCCGTTGGAATTTTCCAAATCTTTTCGATATCATGTCGTATTATTAACCGAAGACTGTCAGCTGTAGACTGAAAACAGGATGGATCTCATGCGTCTCGCCTATACTTTTGTTTTCGCATTTCTTGTGTCTTTCGCCCAGGGATTCGGGAAGACTGTCGTCTTCACAGAAAAAGGATTTCCGAGCGTCGACAACGGCAAGATCAGCCATGCGACCCTCGAGCGCGCGCTGGCATCACTTAATCCCGTCTTCGCAGGTCTTGATGATCTTCAAAAGGAATTGTCGGACGGAGATCTTCTCGTGCTGCCCTACGGCTCCGCTTTTCCCGCCGACGCATGGGACGTTATCAGCCGGCACCTGATGAACGGGGACCTGCTTATTCTCGGTGGGAGTCCGTTATATGTGCCGGTATATCGCGACAGCTCAGGGTGGCGGATTGAAGCTCCGCAGAATAGTTTCTCCCGGAGTATCGGTATAATGTACACCTATGCTGCACCGCAGCACGGTCCGTGGACTTTAAGCTGGGATGTCGACGCGCCGTTCTTTCATGTCAGGACTCTCGACGCAAACCACGTGTTTGTCAACGCCGGATTTGGCGCAAGGTATCGCGGGTTGGGCTTCATGGTCGATTCGCAGGGAAACCGGCTCGCTTCCCCCGTCGTGGCGGAAGACATGGTTGGATTCGGGTCCGCGCGCCGCGGTGTGTTCCTCAGCTTCGACGCGGATTCGAAGTATTGGGATTCCGGGCAGGGAATGGAATTGATACGCGAGGCGGCGCTGTATGCCTCTTACGGCGGCGTCCGGCTTTATATCGATATGCAAAGTCTCTCGATCGACCCGGGCGACAGGGTCATGGGAACGGTGGATGTCTTGCGGAACGGAAGACCGGCAGCGCTGACAGTCGAGCTTCTCAGCGGCTCGAAGCTGCTTGAAAAGAGAACCGTAGCGTGCGGCAATGCGCTTCACGAGTCGATCGGGCTGATGCAGCGGTTGAAGAAGCCCGGAATGTACACTGTGCGTGCTGTTCTCTCGATCGGCGACACGGTGTTCGACCAATATTCGTCGGGAGTTGAAGTACGCCAGGCCGGGCTCCTCGAGTCCGGACAAAGAATGACAGCCGGCCGAAACTATTTTCGGCTTGACGGTAAGCCTTATCTTCCGGTCGGCCTTAACTATTTTTCTACGGATCCGTATGGCCGCGCATTCTTCGTTGGGCAGAGCATCGGTGGAAACCCGTACATCTGGGAACACGATTTCGCGATGATGGAGAAAGCCGGAGTGTCAATTGTACGCACTGGAATATGGGCCAACAGGTTCCGATATCTGGAAGACGTGAGCGGTGCATCGGATGAGCGGTTCCTAAATGCGATCGAAGCATATCTTGATGCGGCAGCCCGTCACCATATGCAGGTAATCTTCACTTTCTTCGCCTTTAATCCGGGCGGAGAAACGCGGCGAAGTCCCGCGGGAGGAAATGAGGGCATGGCGCCGCAATCCAATCCCTATCTAGATCCGTTTGCCATCGAACAGGAGACTACTTACGTCCGCTCCATAGTATCTCGGTTCAAAAATATACCGTTCCTCAGTTACGATCTTATAAACGAGCCGAGTTACGCGAACATCGAACATATCTGGAAAGGGAACTCACCTGCAGGGGGGAAGGCCGAAACTTCGGCATGGCAGCTTTGGCTGAAAACGCGCTACGGTTTGATCGACAGCCTTGCGAGTGCGTGGCACGTGCCGCCTTCCGAGCTTGGGGCTTTCAATCGGGTGCAGCTCCCCGATTATGATGAAATACAGCAGGCCCGTGATAATAATTCCAAGAACGTGCGCGCCGTTGACTACAATCTGTTTGCACAGCGTGCCTTCAATGATTGGGTGGCGGATATGATAATGGCGATTCGGTCGACCGGCTCAAAGCAGGCAATCGCTGTCGGTCAGGATGAAGGAGGCGTTACGAACCGGGTACTCGACCAGTTCATCGCCGAAACGGAGGTGACGTATACTGTCAACCATACATGGTGGCAGGACGATGCTTTGCTGTGGGACTCGGTCGTGCCGAAGACTCCGCAGAAACCGAATCTCGTGGAAGAAACGGGGCCACAGCCAGTGTGGGACATCGACGGCCCATGGCGCCTCGACGACATGAACGGATTCGGACTCGAGGAGCGAAAGCTCGTTCTGGCATTCGCCAATGCAGGCGCTGGAGTCCTTCACTGGGACCTGACGAACAGCGACGACTTCGGAATAATGAGGCGTGACGGCTCGGAAAAAGTCTGGATGAATGCCCTGAAGGGAGTCGCGTCGTTCGCTCACGACGCGGAACGTTACGCGACCGATGCAAAACTCCCCCAGATAGCGCTTGTGCTCCCCCAATCGCTTCAACTTTCCACTTTCAACAGGTATTCAATCGAGGTTCAACAGATGGCGGTGCGAGCTCTTTACCAGTACGCACGCGGAACCGCATTTGCCGTGGGCGAATACCAGCTCGCAGACATGCCTGGCGCAAAGCTCATCATTGTGCCGGCACCCTGGGTGATCAGCGACGAAGCCTGGTACCAGCTTATGGCTAGAGTAAAAGCAGGGTCTACTCTTCTCATCTCGGGAAGAATCGACGCCGACGAGCACTGGCAATCCGTTCCGGGCCGGGTCAGTGGATGGAACGTGACTTACTCGGAAGAAGCACTGAGAACGAGGTACGCGGAAGTCAACTGGCCGGGCGATTCGGCGCGTCTGAGTTTTTCTGGCGACAAGACGACGTACCTTGATCGCGGTGTCCTTGGAGACGGCCGGACGTTCGCCGACATTCCGTTCGGTAAAGGACACATATTATATTTTCCACTTCCGCTGGAAATGTCTGATCGGCTCGGAACGATCGGCCGGGTTTACAAATTTGCGATGCTAAGCGCGGGAGTGACGGAACCGTACACTACTACGTGTAATGACCCCGGCATTCTGATTGCCCCGACTCAGCTTCAGGACGCCACACTGTACGTGTTGACATCGGAAACTGCGAGCACTGCTCCCATCGAATTCCGCGATAGCATGAGCGGCGCCAACTTCAAAGTTGACCTTGCCCCTGGTAGAGGAGCACTCATGCTCGTCGGGAAGAACGGGAAAGTCATCGCTTCTTACGACGTGAAGTGAGGCGGGAGCCTTAGTACATGTCTGCCGTGACAGAGTTGGGGCTCTGGGCCGCTTTCGCATTTCCGGCCAGCAGGCGATTTGTATTTTACGCGTTGACCGACTAAAATTCTCACAAGAAAGGTCAGGGTGAGGTAGTGCAGATGAAATCTTTTGTTCCGGCTCACGGTCCGAAAACTATCCCGGCTCTGTTCGAGTCCAGCGTAGCGCGTTTTCCTTCGAACGTCATGATGTGGGAGAAGAAGAACGGTAAATACACCGCGACATCATATCGGGATATTCAGAACCTCGTATATCAGTGCGCCGCCGGCCTGATGAGCATTGGAATCAGCAAGGGCGACAGGGTCGCACTTATCTCCGAAGGACGGAATGATTGGGTCGTTGCAGAGCTGGGAATTCTCTATGCTGGGGCGGTCAATGTCCCGCTTTCCGTGAAGATCGAGGAACTTTCCGATCTCAAGTTCAGGCTTGCCCATTCAGGCTCCAGGATGATTGCTGTCTCAGGCAGCCAGGTGTGGAAGGTCCGCAAAATAAGGAACGATCTGCCGGAAGTGGAGAAGGTTGTTGTCTTCGACGGAGAGGCACGTGATACTGAGGACGAAATATGTTTTTCGGATGTTCTCGATAAAGGCGAAAACTATCTCGAGTCGCATCGCAGGGAATTTGAAGACAGGTGGAAATCGGTACAGGGAAGTGATCCGGCGAATATTTGTTACACTTCCGGAACCACCGCCGATCCTAAGGGAATTGTCCTGACGCATCGCAATTACACCGCGAACACGGAGCAGGCGTCCGCACTTCTTCCAATTCCCGAGGAGTATTGTTCACTTCTCATTCTTCCCTGGGACCACTGCTTCGCCCACACTGCGGGCATCTACACGCTCATGAGAAACGGTGCGAGCATGGCCTCCGTGCAAGTCGGGAAGACGGCGATGGAAACATTGAAGAATATTCCGGCGAATATCAGAGAGACCAGGCCGCATTTTCTTTTGAGTGTCCCGGCTCTTGCGAAGAATTTCAGAAAGAACATCGAGAGTGCGATTCGCCAGAAGGGCGGGAAGGTCGAGGCACTTTTTCGCCGTGCCCTGAAAGTTGCTTACGAATACAACGGGAACGGCTGGAACCGGGGAAAACACATGCCGCCCTGGAAAAAGATTGAATACAGGCTGTATAATGCTCTGCTTTTCAGCAAGATACGGGAGAATTTCGGAGGGCGTCTCGAGTTCTTTATCGGCGGCGGAGCATTGCTGGATATCGAGCTGCAGAAATTTTTCTATGCAATAGGCGTTCCGATGTTTCAGGGATATGGTTTGACTGAGGCGGCTCCTATAATCTCCGCGAACGTCCCGGCCCGTCATAAACTCGGTTCATCCGGCTCGATAGTCGGGAACCTCGAGGTGAAAATCTGCGACGAGGAAGGGAATGAGCTCGCATTGGGT
>JAJYJD010000209.1 GCA_021789755.1 Bacteroidota bacterium | reverse complement strand
GTTCGGGCATGGAGGTTATCTCAACTTTTCATCCAGTGTCCTGAGCAGAGTCGATCTGTAATCCGACTCGAACGACCAGAACATTACCCCCTTCAGCTCGCGTGCCTCGATATACTCACACTTGTCGCGCAGCGATTCCGGATCGTCGTAGGATATGAACGTGCTGCTGTCCTTGTTGAATAGATAAGGTGCGCAGGACGTGGAGTCCCAGTAGCGGACGTAGCCGTTCTTGTCAATGTAATTCACGACAAGATTACCGTAAGTGGTGCGTATGGGCGACAGCACGGGTCCGCCCGGTTCATAAAGGCCGTTGAAAGCTGTGGAGTCGACATGCCAGGCGTGTCCGTAGAAAGGCACGCCGAGCACGATCTTGGACGGAGGGACACCCGCGGCCTCGAACGATGCCACCGCCGCATCGGCCGAGTTGGCGTACGGATTTCTCGGGTTGGTGAACAGGGGTGCGTTATGCCCGGCGACCGAATCCCCGCCCGGCACACTGAAGTCGTAAGTCATAAGATTTATGAAATCGAGGTACCTCATATCTTTGGCCATCTCAGTGTTCGCCAGGTAATTGCCGGACGCGCCGGTCGCGGCGGTGATCAGATAATACCTCCCGGTTTTCGAGCCCAGATCATCGAGCGTGTCACGCAGCTCCGCGAGGAGCGATGTGAAATTCTGTTTGTCTTCGGGACGGTGCACGTTCCCCGCGCCGGCCAGGCCGGGATATTCCCAGTCGATGTCGATGCCGTCGAGGTCGTTCGCCTCGATGAACCGGACCGCGCTTCCTATGAATTTTGCCCTGCTTTCACTCGTGAGGCACATGTCTGAGAATCCTCCCGACCAGCCCCATCCGCCGACCGATATGAGGATTTTCAGTTTCGGATTCTTCTTCCTGACCTCGTCAAGTATCCTGAAGTTTTGCGCGTCGCTCTTGAAACCCATGGACATCGTGTCGTCCTTGATGTTCGCGAACGCGTACATTATATGCGTCACGTCGTCTAAGCCGAGCGAATCGGGATTGACGATATTATTCCCCTGGTACAGATAACCGACAATGTATTTCTCATTTCCGGCGTTCGTTTCGAGCAGACGAGTGCCCGAACAGGATGCCAGTACCAGACTGAACAGCCCCACAGACATATAGCGCCACATAGTACCTCCGCTGCAATTACACGATGATGAACGATGCCTCAACGATTATCCCGCAAGCGAGCAGCGGTTGCCGCTGAGTGAATCCAAATTATAATATGATTATTCCGTCCCCCAAAAGTCCAGCGGAATTGCATAAGAATGCGATGTCTGCGGCGGATCTCCGCCCGTCCGCCAAGCACGCTCCTTGCTGAACCGGGTCTCCAACCCGTCTTCCTGCTTACGCTCCCCGGAGAGCCGGGTCTCCGACTTCGCTTCAACTTATTACATTTTCTCCCGTTCACCTCTTTACCTGTTAACCGTTTCTCCTCTCAACCCAAATCGTGAATCTTAAATCGACAATCGTAGATCCTTTCCCCTTTTTAGCTCTTAACCTCTTCACCTTTTCTCCTCTTCCCTCGATTACAAATCCTAAATCGGAGATCGCGAATTTCCCCTTTTGTCCCCTCTTCCCTCTTCGCGGCACAACAGGGCCGGGTGTTTCCGGGACGAGGTGAAGAACAGATGAGCACCGGAGTATACAAGGCTGCTCGCTCTGAATTCAAACCCTGAGAGAGCGTTTCAATTCTTTCCCACCATGGCAATCATCGCCGGGTGATTCAGGTATCCCATGAGTATGCCCTGATCCGTGGGACCCGGTGCGACGCCGCCATAGACGCGCTTCAGCTCCTCGTCGAATGCCGCCAGGTGCATCTTCATATTCGTCGGCTGTCCGACGCGAGGTGGGAAGCGCCTGGCGTCATAGAACCCGCTTCGCTGCATGAGAAATCGCACGACATCAAAGTGGTATCCGACGTAGACGAATTCCTGCTTCTTGAAGAAGAGTAGACAGCCCTGGTGCCACTTCAGCTGGTCATGAGCGAGCGCCACGCCGTGCGCCGACAATATGGGGCAAATGGTTTCGTGACGGACGAACATCCAGTACGGGTCATCTGCCACCTCCACGGCGCCGCCGGTAGTTACGACGGTTAGTTTTCCCGGGTCTGTGGGGATCAGCCCAACCCACGTGTCTTCGGTTATCGTGTTCATCCAGAGGTCGACGTTCGGAAGGTAAGGAATATAGAGCCTGTGGGCGAGGTTCTCGACGCGGTCGGCGAGCGGCGCGCCGTACGGTTCGTCATTGAACTTCTTCGGATACTCGCTCTGGTCAGGCGGATCGTATCTGAGTACCCTTTCCACGAGGAAATTGACGACAAACCCCTCGTCTAGATGCCCAAACCTTGCAATCGACTCCACCATCGCATCCATGAGAATCTTGTCGCGTTTTGTCATCGCAGTACCTCCACAAGTTTTGATGACAAAAGCTAAGTCAGGGGATGGGGAGGAGTCGTATCATCGGATGATAATATTAAAGTCAGAGCATAAGCCATGTCGACCGTAATACATTTGCGATTCCGAATATGGGAATTCGACATGGAGGGACATGACCGAACGCCTCGCGGGTAACTCCGTAACGGCTCCCTTCGTGCCTATGGATGACGGGTTTTGAGGCGACGATTAACTGGTGCAAGTGAATACGGGAACGGAGGGAACAGCATTTCGCGCCGCCGCTCTGTGCCTGTTCTCCCGTTCATTAACGCGATAATAGTAAATGCAGGGTGCCGCCCGGTTTCATCCATGCACCCGGCGTAACGTTCACCTACTCGGTGAACTCGACCACATCCGCGCTCACCATAACTTTCGCATGCGTATAAACGAACAGGTTCAACGCCTCTGCATCGTAATGGACGTTGACCAGCGCGAGCTTCTTGCCCTCCGCGGGGCCGTGTGCCGACTGGAAATTCTTCCACAAGCCGTCGAGCGCTTCTCTGTAGAGCATTCCCGTCCCGTCGACGCGCGCGATGGCGATCGTGTTGGTCATCATTCCCGCGGGGATGGTAACTCCGAATAAATATCCGGCGGCGGCTTCGCCCGTCACTCCCCGAGCAAGTATCTTGTAGTTACCCGACTGAAGCCGGACATCCGTTAAGTTCCCGGCGGCGAACATTCCTCCCGTCGCGCATCCCCCGGCAGCCAACGACAACCCAACGATGACAGTCAAGAGAAATGAATTCTTCAGTTTCATCATACAGCCTCCCATTTGTTTTGTTGAAAATAGGATGAAAGTGCTACATGCCAAAAATCGCGTTTGCGGACGAGCCGATTCTTTTTCCGTAACGAAGGATATGATTCCAGGTCCAACAGCCACCCGCAGGACTCTCTCATATCCAACTAAATAGACTCGTTCTTGACCTGAATTATTCCCGGTTGGTAAACGCGAAGCACTATACCACTTTATGAGGAGGATGCGTTAATGTCAAGCGGATGATAGAGGGGCGTTGAAGGGCTGCCTTGCGAAGGTTCCAGGGGAAATTCTCAGCTACCTTCGCAAGGCGATTCCGTAGGGTACCCTAAGCCGCCGGTTGGCTGGCAATCAGCAATTCGCTCTCGATGATACTCTTCAGCTGTTCCTTCGGCAGCGCGCCCACCGCCATCTGCGGGGTCCCTGATTTGGGGATGAACAGGAGCGATGGAATGCTCTGAATCCCAAATAATCCTGCGAGTTCCTGCTCCACATCCGTGTTCACCTTATAAAAGTCAACCTTACCCTCAAACTCCTTCGAGAGTTCTTCGATTACCGGTCCTACAGCCCGACACGGGCCGCACCACGGCGCCCAGAAATCCACGACTGCAGGCAATGTACCCGCGAATTTCCATTCCTTATTGTTCTCAAAATCGAAAACCTTCTCCAAAAATGTCTGTTTCGTCAATTGTTCCGGCATTGTCAGAATCCCAAATTTTGTTAATGTCTCTATTTACCTTTCGTGAGATGATAAATTGATGAAAAAGATTCGGGGTTTCTTAAAACAATTGTGATTAGACTCATTGGTAACGGAATCTCTCCCTCGTTGTCTGGCCCAGGAGGGCCCCGACGAAGCCGGAGAACTACGAGTCGTGGTGCGACGGCCTTCCCCGGCCGCTTCGCAGGTTAGCTCACAAAAGATGGCAAGTCACACTGAGCGATCCCGATTCGAACTTTTTCGAATCGGGAGAGTCGAAGTGCGACGGCCTTCCTGAAGCAACCTTTGCCAGCCGGTTCAACCGGGCCGCGGGTGCTCGACGGAAGAGAGCGCTTCGGGATTTTGGGGTAATCGCGACAAAGCGGAAGGGAATCACCCTGATGGCACAAGCCCATTTCTGCAATTTGTTTTCGACTCAGGCAGAGTTGACCCGAATCTATTTCACTCCTATGCGTCTAGTCGCAGCCACGGTTTTCCCCACAAACAGACAATCACTTATTGACCACCCCCCGAACTCTAAGAACAGCTCCGCGTTTCTCAGGCTCATGTAATTCGCCGAACTTCGTATTCGACCTCGGGAAAATGACATCAGGAAGCTTCGAGCCCCGCCAGGGGAGGGGCAAACTTGCGTTTGGTCCCGTCTTTCCGGATTAACTCGGCTGCCGAACTCCTGCATGAAGCGTCAGATCGACCTTCGCCAACAGTTCCTCCGTCAAATATGGTTTTGCCAGATAAGCCGCCGCTCCGTTATGCAGGACGCTCTCCTGAACCTCCGGCTCGATGGAGCCGCTTACCGAGATCACCTTCACATTCGAATTTGTCGCCACAATTCTTTCGAGGACCTCTTCACCGCTCATCTTCGGAAGACCCATGTCCAGAAGCACGAGGTCGATCTCGTTCATGCGTTTTATATATGTCTGAAGACCTTCCGTACCGTCCGCTGCCAGGATTACTCGATATCCGTTGTCTTCGAGTATCGTCTGGAGGAAATCTCTTAACATCTCCTCGTCTTCGATCGCAAGAATCACTTCACCCCGGCCCTTCGGGAGCCTGAATTTCTTTTTGTCCGGCGGCATTGTATGTACCTCGTCTGTCATGAATGCTGTGTTCGGTTCATTAATCTGCGTCATCACATTTCCTCCAGTTAGAGTCGAATACATCATATTATTAGTCAACGATCATGCCGGTGAAAATGACTCTCATAGGCTCGGAAAATATGGGGATCCAGTCCGGATGTGCGGTTTTGATACTTCAAGTGTGCGGTTCCGATACACTGCCGCACCCATAGTTTCCTGACTCCGACATTCTACCTGACAGCAACCCGACACAAAATTGAAGAATCGGTACGCTACAATTCTTTTACGTGAATCACGGATATCATTTTAAACGACAGACCACAGGCTTCCCGGTGTAGAGTAATCGAGCGACAAAGAGAAATGGTGAGACAAGGGATCTAAAGGACGCGGAAAAATAAGCACAGTGCAAGATTCGGATTTTCGCTGGAGGCCGCCCTGTATACCGGGCAACTGCGTTGGGTCCGAGTCACGTTCAAGGTCAGGGCAAAAATTACTCCCGGGCCGGGGCCGGGCAGATCCAATTGGTGCGCCGGGTTCGGCTTCATATTCGGGAAATTACTGTGAATGGCCATACGCAAAAACATCGCTGGGAAATAGGGATTAAAGAACTGGTCATCCGTACCGGTCCTGCCGGAGCGAGATCATAGCTCAAAAAGTCGATGGTTTTCGCACAGGGACAAGGGCATGTGTGCCCCATCAACTTCTTTCCATCGGATGCTTGATTTATTTATATGGAATGTCCAATTTTATGAAGGTTGGAGCGCCCCTTCGAATGTAACACCCAGATCTTGTTTGATATTATGTGAGTCCCGGTCACCGCTTGAAGTGCTGGTTCGACGGAAGAGACCGGTGGACATTTCAGACTTGGAGTGAAGCACGAAGAAGAAAAAAAAGCAAATGTCAAGGCGGCGGAGAGTATGTCCTGAAATTAGATTCACCATAAATCATGCAGCGTCCGGAGGAAAAAGTGTATCTATGGCTAATTACGGAGGCGAGGAATCCCGATGTCGAAACCTCAAATTCTCATAGTTGACGACGAGGACGCCCTGAGATTTCTCCTGAGAAGCGAGTTGGAGGAAGAGGCATTCCAGGTCGAAAGTGCGGGAGACGGTGACGAAGCGATCGACTTGATTCGTGCAAAAAGCGAAAAGGGCGACAAGTTTGACGTAATGCTGCTGGATATAAGGATGCCGAGGGTGGGCGGCTTTGAAGTGCTCAAGTTCGTTAAATCAATATCCCCCGATACCAAAGTAATCATGGTGACAGTCCACAACGAACTGGAAAACGCGATACAGTCGATGCGTCTGGGCGCTTCCGATTTCATCAGCAAGCCGTACGATCT
>JAJYJD010000208.1 GCA_021789755.1 Bacteroidota bacterium | reverse complement strand
CGAGGTGCCGACGCGTTTTTTGTGCCGGCCGGTGTCGCAAGGTCGGCCCCCAGCACGAACAGCGTGTCCTGGATATCCGCGAGTATCCCGTCGATCTTTTTAGCATCGTTCATGACGCGAACCGTTCCAATTAATGAGTTCAACTCATCTACGGTTCCGTAGGCTTCTATCCTGAGATCATCCTTCGGCACGCGCCCGCCGCCGAACAAACTTGTTTCGCCCTTGTCGCCGGTCTTCGTGTAAATCTTCAAAACGTAATCAGCCTTTCGAGCTCGATCGATAATTCCATCAGCACGTTCGCTTTCGGCTGATCGTCTATCGCGGAGAAAGCGCGCGCCATATTGCGGCAGCTGCGTGCAAGCATCTCAAGGTCGGCAGAAGTTTTCAGGAATCTCGACTCGAATGAGAATCCCATGTTGTTTATCGAGTCTTCCGCGTCTTTCCGCGACATGATTCTGCCGCCGTTGAAGACATCGACATAAAAATCCTTTCCTTCGAGCACGAACTTGACCAGAAAGTGCGCGGGCGCCCCGACGCCGTAAACCGGCAGGTTAAGCCTCCTGCCGACAAGGAGATAGACGATCCCGAGCGAGATCGGTATCCCGCGCCGCGTCTCGAGGACACGATGGAGAGTGCTGTTGTCAGGGTTGTAATAGTCTTTCGAGTTGCCGGCAAATCCCATTTCAGTCAGGAAAAAGTCGTTCACGTGCTGGACGATATCGTACGGGTCTTCAACGGCGGCGATTCGCTTCCTCAGCTCGTTTGCGAGATCGTTCAGGTCGGATTCGACGGTCGCGAAATCCACTTCGGGGTAAAGCGGCTTGGCGAGCATATACAGAGCGCGCTCAAGCGAGAAGTCCGGCTGCGAGACATAGTCGAGAAGGAGATCGTATTCTCTCTGCAGCTTGTCGAGATGTATTTTCGAGACAAGATTCTCGATCCGTCTTCTGACGTTCGTGTCGGCATTGTCGATTTCCATCTCGAGCAGGCGAGCAACGTCATCGCCCCCGTCGAGCAGCTCCCTCTCGACCGCCGCGAAGACCTGCGGGTCGTCGTCGTCGAGAAGTTTCATCAGGGCTTTGAATTTTGGATCCTGTTCCTGTTTCATTTGCTCTTCCGCTTCATTTTAGGTCGTAATTTTTCCTGATACCGTCCGTGAGAAACTTGAACGCCGTTCTCGGATCGTCCGCGAAGGAAATCGATTTCAGATCGGAGCGTGAGATCGCGCCGGCCTCCACCAGAGCCTCGAAATTCAGGATCTTCTTCCAGTACGACGAGCCGTATATCAACACGGTCATCTTCTTTTTGATCTTGTTGGTCTGCAGGAGAGTGAGTACCTCCATCAGTTCGTCTAGCGTGCCGAAGCCGCCCGGGAAAACGACCAGCGCCTTCGAAAGATAGATGAACCAGAACTTTCTCATGAAGAAATAGTGGAACTCGAAATCCAGGTCAGGAGAGAGATACGGGTTAGGATACTGTTCCTGAGGCAGGCTGATATTCAGCCCGATCGAGAGTCCGCCTGCGCGTATCGCACCCTTGTTAGCCGCCTGCATAATGCCGGGGCCTCCGCCCGAGCAGACCACGAATCTTTGCTCGCCCTTCTTGCTGATCTTTTTCGACCACCTGGTAAGCATCTCGCTCAGTCTCATGGCATCTTCGTAGTACTGCGCCATCCGGACGCCTGCCTCTGCGTCTCTTAATTCTTTAGACAGTCCGTTCCTCACCCCCGCGCTGGATTTTTTTCGCTCCGCAGTCCGGATCCTGGCCCTGACATCGGACAGCTTCGTTCGAGCCTCATTCATCGAAGTGATCCGCGCCGATCCGAAGAAGACAACCGTATCTTTTATCCCCAGCCGCCGGAACCTCGACAGTGGTTCGAGATATTCCGAGAGCATCCGAATTACCCGCGCATCAGGACTGTTCAGGAAGCCTATGTTCTTGTATGCCTTCTCAGGAACGTGGATGGGTTTCGCGGTAGATTTTTTCGCCGGCATTTACCTCCGATTTTTCACCTTATCAGGCACCTTGTCTGATTCATACGAAAAAGGTTCTAAACAACTCCAGACTCATAAAACTGCCCTGCCGCCGTCGACCATGAGCACCTGCCCGGTCACGTAATCGGCATGTGCAAGATATAGAAGCGCGGAGATTATATCACCAGCCGCACCGTAACGACGGAGCGGGATTTTCTTTTCTTCGATATGTTTTATTTCGTCCGACTCTTCGCCCGGAATGATTACAGTTCCCGGCGCGATCGCGTTCACCGTAATCTTCGGCGCGAGCGCTTTGGACAGTGCCTTTGTAAGCATGACGACCCCTGCCTTCGCGACGTTGTAAGCCACGTGCTCGGGCCACACCTGGAACCCGCCGAGAGAAGCGAAATTTATGATTTTCCCTCCGCGTTCTTCCATCAACCTTGCTGCCGCACGCGCACAGTAGAACTGTCCCGTGAGATTCGTGGAAATTACGTAGTCCCACAATTCGTCGCCTGTTTCCGTAAATTTCACCGGCCGAGGAAATATCGCCGCGTTGTTAACCAGAAGGTCAATCCTCCCGAAATGCGCATATGCCCGGTTGAACATCCCATCGACCTGACTGGAACTCGTTATGTCCGCTTTCACGCTCATCGCGTCCACACCGAGAGCCTTCACTTCGCGCAATGTGTTTGCGGCGTCCTTCGGCGAGTGTGCGAAGTTTACAACTATGCTCCATCCATCCCGGGCAAGAGCGAGCGCCGATTGCCGGCCCAGCCTTCTTCCGCTCCCGGTCACGAGAGCAACTTTTCTGTCCTCTTTCTTCGAAGTCTTCGCTGACATTTGAGCCCGAGGTCTCTAAGGAGACCGCCTTGCCACGATTCCGGCCACCCGTCCGAGGTATTCCGCATCGATGGAATCGAAAGAATCAAACACCGAACTGTCCACGTCCAATACGCCGAAGACTTGTCCATTCTTCAAGAGCGGGACGACGATCTCGCTCTTCGAGTCGGGATCGCAGTAAATATGGCCCGGGAACTGACTTACATCGGGCACGGTAACGACCCTTTTCTCCGCGGCAGCTGTACCGCATACACCGCGGCCAATTGCGATCCTTGTGCAGGCCACCTTTCCCTGGAAAGGTCCGACCACAAGTTCGCCGTTCTTCAGAAAGTAGAACCCGACCCAAGAAGCGTATGCCAGTGCCTGTTTAAGCGCCGCGGAGACGTTTGCAGTATTCGCAATAATATCGTCTTCTCCTGAGACGAGCGACTCAATCTGCGGAAGAAGTTCCCTGTAAATTGACGCCTTGTCCTCGGCTGACGATATCTTTATCTGTTCCATGTCAAACTAATAACCGTTTCGGCGCCATTTTTCAACCCACGAACATAGGTCAGATCATACGGTGAACGGAAGTGTCGAGAGTTCCGCATCGAAGGTCTTCGCACCGACCCTCACAGAGTACTTCGACCCCGGTATCACCTGCTGCATGGAGATGTAAGCGAGCGCGATTTCCTTTCCCAGGCCCGGGGATTTCACGGAACTCGTCACGACCCCTATCTCATTATCCGTCCCTGATCTCCCGTCATAGACTTTCGAACCGTGCGGCATTTTTGAATCCGCAACAAGTCCCACCAATCGCTTCCTGACCTTGTCATAAGTCTGGAGCCTGGCGATTACCTCCTGTCCTACGTAGCAGCCTTTATTGTCACTGATGGCCTCGATAGCGTTGACCTCCAGCGGGTTCATATCCTCATTCAGTTCCTGAGGGTACAGCGGTGTCCCGTTTTCGATCCTCAACACCTCGAAAGTCTCCGACCCCGCCGGTACAGCTCCGTATTTTTCCGAATTATCGAGCAAAGAGTTCCAGATCGCTTCCGAATCAGCCGGATTTACATAAAGGATGTATCCATCTCCCATCACAAAATTCACCCTCGAAAGAAAAATTTCATGAGGTCCGAGAAAGGTCCTGATGAAATTAAAGCGGGGCATTTCACTTATGTCAAGGAACGACTTGAAGCTGGAGTGCGCGAACTTGTTCAGGAAATCTACCGATGACGGTCCTGCCACATAAAACATCGGGAAACTCTCGGTTACATCCTCCACCTTCACATCTTCCGAAATCACGAACTTCTCAATCCATTTCTTGACATTCCCTGAATTGTTCGGACTCGTTCTGATGAGTATGCTGACCTGCTGCATATAGACGGTACAAAGATCGACGACCCTTCCTTTTTCGGTAGCGAAGAACGACTGCTTGCCCATCCCGGGCCGCATGCCGTCCAAGTCGTTGGTTGAAATCCTGTTTACCAGGTCGAGTGCATCCTTTCCGGTAAGGCGAAGTTTTCCGAAATGTGAGAGATCGAAGAATGCCGCGTATTTTCTTGTAACTGCGTATTCCTCCTCCACTGACGAGTATTTCGCCGGAACCGATATGCCATTGACCTGAACCATCTGCGCTCCGCGGCGCTCGTGTATCTCAATCAGGGAACTCGACGACATCCATAACTCCTCTGTTTATAGGTAAATATATGGCTGACCAATTTTCCAATCAATGAAAACTTGGGGCTGAGAAGATAAACCCTCCTCGGCGTTAATCGTGAACCGGAGGCCGATGCTCCGCCGTTGCCGGTTTTTCCTGCACGTCTGTCGGGGAACCCTGCATTGCTCGAGCCGCGTCTCCGTCAACCAAGCCCGGTCCGAGCTCCTTATTACACACAGCATCAACGAGTTCCGCCGAGCGGCGTTCCGCGACCGACTTCCCGGCACGTTCGTTGCGCTATCAGTCTTGTTCGATGAGTTTCATGAATTGAATGTAGAGAAGTCCAACCGCGCAAGTTGATCCCGGCATGCAATTCCGGAGTGAACTCGCGAAAAAGGAGGTCAAAGTGTTTAACTATGATGAAGTCTTCTGGCTCAACGTAACCAATGTCGTACTTGGATTGGTGACTCTCATGTGTCTCATCGCCATTGGCTTCGTTGTACTGAAGGAAATCAGGGAGCGTGCGAGGGCCAAAGCTACGGAGCTTGCGATGAACGATGATCACGCGTTTGTCATCGACGGTCTCGGAGTAACTATGGCTGACGGCGGAGAAAAAATCCGGGGTGACGAGATGCTTGTCGTTACAGAGGATGGAATCGAGAATACCGCCGGAGCGGGGGAAGAAAAGAAGAAAGAGAGAGGCAGGGAGTAGAAGGAGAATAATGAGACCATATTTAGATCGAGGCGAACTCTCATGAGATGTCCTTTCTTGAGAGAAGCTCAGGTGAAGTTTTGTTGCGCATCGGAATTCAAGAAATTGATCGTGCGCAGCCAAAGAGACGAAAGCAGTGAGAGATGCTCCTCTCCGGACTATGTAACGTGCCCCTCCGCGAAGCAGCATATTGAGGATCTTCCCAGCCAGGACCACTGCCCATTCCTCCAGGAATCGCTCTGTCAGTATTGCTCTGCCTCATCAGTGGTGAAATACGTGCCGTACAGCGACCCGACTCTCACACGCTGCGGCACCTCGAGCCACCGCTACTGTGAACTCCTGATGACCATGCAAAACCCCCGGTTACTGACTCCCCACGACATCATTGCTCCCGAAATCGATTCGAACGAGGATGACGCGAGCGGTTACTGGCTGGTGGACGGGATTCAAACGGTCGGCTGGCTCTTTTATTCGACCAACCACATGTGGGCGGATGTAGACGAAGAAGGAACATGCCATATCGGTATTGATGCATTTCTCGCCAAAGTCCTGGGGAAGGTCGACAAACTAACGTTCGCGACCCCCGGCAGCGAGCATAACCCGGCGGTCAGCTTGACGGCCGGCGGTGTCGATCTCCAGATGATTTTTCCGAACAAGATTACGGTTTCTTCTATCAACGCTCACCTTAGAGCAGAGCCCGGCAGAATCGTTTCAGATCCGTACACTCTGGGCTGGCTGTTCGAAGGCAAGTCGGCACTAAATGCTGAAAAACCTTCTAAGAGTTCCGACGGCTCCACTATCAAACGAGGCTTGCTTAACGGGACGCGAGCCAAGTCATGGATGCAGGAAGAGACTAGAAGGTTGACTGAGTTCGTGGAAGAACGATCGGCTGACAAGCTGTCGCGGGGACAGCGTCTCATGGCGGACGGCGGTATGTTTATCGACAATATACTTAGTTGTCTCAGTCAGGAAGAGATCCTCCTTCTTTACAACGAATTCTTTTCACCGCGTACCGGCGGTTTTGCCGACTCTTAAGCATACTGACGAACATAATCAGGGGAACAAATGTCTTCTGTTAGAACGAATGCAAATGACAAGCACAAATCAGTGGATAATAACAAAAGGATGGCGATGTTCTATTTCGGATTCGCCGGGATGCTCGTATTCGGCTGGATGGTCTTTCCTTTTCTGATT
>JAJYJD010000207.1 GCA_021789755.1 Bacteroidota bacterium | reverse complement strand
GAGGAAAATAAAGGTTATCACTATCATGGAAAAGACGAACGGCCCGATATGGCGCTTCAGTATGTACCAGGCGAGCTTCACGCGTCAATATAGCACGAACTTCGGCTGTACTCAATGATGCGGCTAGGCCGTGCATCTGATCGGTGTGCAATAATTTGAAAGTAGCCCGCCGGCTTCTTTTGAAGCTTTGGTAATCGTTGTTATATTTACACCTGATATGCGGAATTCCCTATGTTCGGACCTGCGGTAATGAGATGAGCACAATTAATCCTTCTGAAGTCCTGGTGCAGCGAACTGGTCCGCTCGCATACAGCCCGCTTAACAGATCAATCAATTCGACGGAGGTAGTGTGAAGCCGGTAATTTTATTGAACCCTATAGACTATATGATTCTCGGCGCATATGTACTTGTCACGATCATAGTGGGATATGCGTTGAAGAAGTACATGAAGACCAGCGAAGACTTTTTCCTGTCGGGGCGCTCGTTGCCGAGTTGGATCACCAGCCTCGCTTTCCTGTCCGCAAATCTCGGCGCACTGGAAGTGATCGGGATGGTCGCCAATTCGGCAAAGTACGGCATACTGACGGTCCACTTCTATTGGATCGGGGCCATACCCGCCATGATTTTCCTCGGTCTCTTCATGATGCCTTTCTATTACAGTACAAGGGTCAGAAGCGTCCCTGAGTATCTGAAATACAGGTACAATGAAGCGACGCGCGGACTTAATGCGATTTCATTCGCAATCATGACTCTTCTCATGAGCGGCATAAGTATGTACGCCATGGCTTTGCTATTTGAGCTTACGCTCGGTTGGTCTCTTACTTCGAGTATTCTTCTTTCGGCCCTGGTTGTACTCATATATGTGTTCTTCGGAGGACTCTCCTCGTCGATTTATAACGAAGTAATACAGTTCTTTCTGATCTGGCTCGGCCTTCTTCCGGTCGTATATATCGGGCTGCACGCGGTCGGCGGTTTCGAGGGACTAGTTTCCAGGATCCCTCCTTCTTTCATGCACGCCTGGCAGCACATGGGCTCGGCATCCGATAATCCGATGGGGGTCGACTGGATGGGAGTGGTCCTGGGTCTCGGATTCGTCCTCTCGTTCGGCTACTGGACTACAGATTTTCTCGTCGTTCAGAGGGCGATGGCTTCTGAGAACCTTTCGGCGGCCAGACGTACTCCTCTCATGGCTTCCTTCCCGAAAATGCTTGTACCGATCATAGTCGTCGTGCCGGGCCTTCTGGCCGTGGCGCTTCTGCCTCAGTTCAAAGTTGTGCCGGGCGGACCTTCACCAGATTATAACTCGGCTCTCATCCTGATGTTCGCCCACTATCTGCCTAACGGCATTCTGGGGCTGGCGATAACCGGACTCCTGGCGAGCTTCATGTCCGGCATGGCGGGAAACGTGACCGCATTCAACACAGTCTGGACATACGACATCTACGGCAGCTACTTGAAGAAAAATATGCCTGACCAGCATTATCTGAAAATGGGGAAGTTCGCAACCGTGTTCGGGGTGATATTCAGCATCGGCACTGCGTACATCGTCAGGTCGTTCCCCAATCTCATGGACTACATGCAGCTGATTTTCACATTCTTCAACGCGCCTCTTTTCGCGACGTTCCTGTTGGGAATGTTCTGGAAGAAGACGACGCCGTGGGGAGGTTTCTGGGGATTGCTTATCGGAATCTCAGCCGCAGCGACTCACTACGTGATGTATCAAATGCATATTGTCCACTATTCCAGTGAGATGGCTGCCAATTTTTACCAGGCTTGGTGGGCCTGGTGTGCCGATTTCGTCTTCACGATAATCATCAGCTTGTTTACAAAGAGGAAAGCTGAAAGCGAACTCGTCGGTTTGGTGTATGGTCTCACTCCCAAGACTCGTTCCAGCGACAATCTCTTTAAGAAGCCGGCCTTCTGGGGAGTCTTATCGCTGGTCGTGATGGTCATCTTAAACATTATCTTCTGGTAAGAAGGACTGGAGAAAAAGCAATGGAAAATACAGAACCCCGCCGCCACTTTTTCGATCTCAAGATTCCGCTCGGAGGCCTGCTCGGCTTTTACGGCCTTCTCCTGTTCTTCTACGGTATCTTCGGCCCGTCCGACATTTACGATAAATCGGCCAACATCGACGTAAATGAGATCTGGGGATTGGTGATGATCGTTGTGTCGGCGGCTTTCCTTTTCAGCGCATTCTTTGGAAGAAGAGCAAAGAAATAGTTTGTCCCGATTCCGGCGTACTTTGCCCGGGGTCATCGAGTCGACAGGAGACTTGTGATCCTTAACACCTCGCAATTTGGTTGAGCGGCGCAGAACCGCTCCTTATTGGGGGGATTTCGTGGCCCGGCTTAATTTGTAATTGGTATTCAGTGTGTTTATGAGCTATTTTTGAGTGCTAAGGCGGCGTCAGTATATGATCGCAGGGATTCAAATCCGCAGAAACACAAATGACGCCTGCAGCGATGCTGTACACAAGTGGAGGTTGTCATTTTTAACACTCTCTTTCAGAAGATTACAACCAGTTACCGGGAGGCTTGATGGGTGCGGCAGTCGAATTTAATACGCTAACAGAGATGTTTGCCCGCCTTTCCAGGAAATACGAGGGCAGCGGCAGGTATGTCTACCGGTATAAGCTCGAAGGCAGATATGTCGGGGTCACTTACGACGAGCTCTACGAAAGGGTTGACCTCTTTGCTCACGGGCTCAAGGCACTCGGGGTCAGGCGCGGCGACAAAATTGCCATTCTTTCTGAGAACAGACCGGAATGGCCGATATCGGATCTGGCCTGTCTCGCCCTGGGCGCCATCGATGTCCCCATCTTTCCTACGCTTACAGCCAAGCAGATCGAATATATTCTGATCAACGGCGACGTCTCCGTTGCAATCGTGTCGAACATGTTTCAACTCAACAAAATCCTCCGGATCAGGGAGAACGTAAAGAAGCTGCGGCATGCAGTAATCATGAACCCGAAGGAAGATGCAAAAGACAAGTTCGTCCTCGATTTTGCCGAAGTTTACGAAAAGGGAAAGACTCAGCGAGAGAAGAACAAGGGAGCGTTCGCGAAATGGCTGGGCCAGGCGAAGCCATCGGACATCGCAACTATCATCTACACAAGCGGCACGACGGGTGAGCCGAAGGGTGTCGTCTTGACTCATGCGAATTTTGCCTCGAATATAAAAGGCGCGCTTGACCACATCCGGATCACCGATGCCGACACTCTTCTCTCGTTTCTGCCGATCTCCCATAGTTTCGAGCGGATGGCAGGCTACTACACTGCGCTCTCATCCGGTGCATCGGTGGCGTATGCAGAAAGCATAGAGACCGTCGCTCAGAATATGATGGAGGTCAAGCCGACCATAGTAACGACGGTCCCGAGACTTTTCGAACGCATCCATGCTCTGGTGATCAAGAATGTTGAATCGGGGTCCGAGGCCAAGAAGAGAATTTTTTACTGGGCTCTCGGAGTCGGCAGGAAGTTTATGAGCTCGAAGAAAAGAGGCATGGTCGGACCGATCCTCCGTGCCCAGTATGCCCTGGCTGACAGGCTCGTACTTTCGAAGTTGAAGGAGCGCACCGGCGGCAGGATAAACTTCTTCGTGAGCGGAGGCGCGGCCCTGTCGAGGGAGCTGGGGGAGTTTTTTGAGTCGGTCGGTATACTGATTATTGAAGGCTACGGCATGACGGAATGTTCGCCGGTTATTTCGGCGAATATGATGGATGATTACAAGTTCGGCAGCGTAGGCAAGCCGCTGCGTAATGTGCAGGTAAAGATTGCGGAGGACGGAGAGATTCTCACACGCGGACCGCACGTCATGGTCGGCTATTACAAAAATAAAGAAGCGACTCGCGAAGCCATCGACAAAGATGGTTGGCTTCACACGGGCGACGTCGGACATTTCGATACTGACGGGTTTATCGTGATTACCGACAGGAAGAAACATCTTTTCGTAAATTCCGGAGGAAAGAACATTGCGCCTCAGCCGATCGAGAACTTGTTGCAGCAAAGCAGGTTTGTCGACCAGATCGTATTGATCGGCGACAAACGCAGGTTCAACTCGGCGCTCATCGTGCCCGATTTCGAAAACCTGGAGACGTTCGCCAAAGAGAATCGCATTCAGTACAGGAACAAAGAGGACCTGGTGGCGGACGAAAAGGTGAACGACGCGATCGGGAAGGACTTGAATGCCCTGCAGAAGGATCTTGCGAAGTATGAACAGGTGAGACGATTTAAACTCCTTGCCGCGCCTTTCACAGTAGAAAACGGCGACCTGACGCCGACTTTGAAAGTGAAAAGAAAAATCGTCGAGCAGAAATACGCGGACTTGATAGAATCAATGTACAGATAGCGGGACGGGAATGGATCTTCGGGACAGAGAAAGTCAATACATCCTTCATACATACAAGCGCCTGCCGGTTGACATAGATCACGCCGACGGTGTATATATCTACGCAAAGGACGGAAAGAAATATCTGGATTTCTTCGGCGGCATCGCCGTGAACGCGCTCGGCTACGGCAATCAGCGCGTCAAGGCGGCAATCAACGCACAGGTGGAGAGGTACATGCACGTGTCGAACCTCTTCTATATGGATATCCAGGTCGAACTTGCCGAGCTGATCTGTAAAATATCGGGTTACCCCAAAGTGTTCCTGACCAATTCCGGAACGGAAGCGATCGAAGCCGCAATCAAATTGGCAAGGAAGTGGGGAGGCAGTCGGAGTAAAACCGGGCTCCTCGCGCTGACGAACTCGTTTCACGGCAGGACGATGGGAGCGCTCTCACTTACCGATCGGCCGAAATACAGGCAGGGGTTTGAACCGTTTCTTCCGGATATCGATCATATCGCGTTCAACGACATTCGTGATCTTCGATCCAGGGTCGGCGGCGGTACGGCTGCTGTCTTCGTGGAGTTTATCCAGGGAGAGGGCGGAGTCAACGTGATGTCGAAGGAGTTCGTCGAAGAGCTTTTCCTTCTCAAGAAGAAACACGGTTTCATCGTTGTCGCAGACGAAATTCAGGGTGGCCTGTACAGAAGCGGAAGGGTTTTTTCATTCGAACATTACGGTGTCCGTCCGGATGTCGTGGCAATGGCAAAGCCTCTCGGTGGAGGTCTGCCGCTTGGCGGGGTGCTTGTCGA
Organism: Bacteroidota bacterium; assembly: GCA_021789755.1. Lineage (GTDB taxonomy): Bacteria > Bacteroidota > Ignavibacteria > Kryptoniales > JAKASW01 > JAKASW01. Next base: position 1,244 of record JAJYJD010000207.1, on the reverse strand, counting down.
CGAGCCGCTTCAAGATGTACTCGGTTACGGCGCGCACGGAACCACGTTCGGCGGTAATCCGGTCGCGTGCGCGGCCGGGCTGGCAACGCTGAGGGAACTGTCCGAAAAAAAGATGGACCAACATGCAGCGAAGATCGGGAGCTATTTGAGGCAGGGTCTCCGGCAACTCGCGGAGAAGTACCCGGGCTTCATATCAGAGGTGCGCGGACTTGGCCTGATGGTCGGCGTGGAGTGCAAAACCGAATGTGCCGAAATAGTGAACGAGCTCCTCTCACGGGGTATCCTCGCTAACTGTACCAGCGGAAATGTCATAAGGCTTCTTCCTCCTCTTATCATCGAGGAAGAACATGTGGATTATTTTGTATCACAGCTTGGAGAGATTGTCTTGGAACACTCAAAATTCACAACTAAATAGGAGGTACTAAAATGTTCAGGTATGCATTCATTTTCGCAGCAGCACTTTTTCTCGTAGTTCCATCGTCGCAAGCTCAAACCCTGAAAGTGGCGTCAGCCGGCGACAAGGCTCTCCTTTTTAATTTCAGCGGACTGTCAACCCTGAACCTTGGCTCTTATCAGGGTGGAATAGGCGGTAAGTATTTCTTGTCCGACGGAATGGCACTGAGAGGCATGCTGTTGTTCGGAATGAACAACAATACTACAAAGGGAACACCGGGATTCACGGATGCCACCGACAACACCCTTTCATTCGGAATCGGTGGAGGGCTCGAATATCATCTCCCGCTGTCATCAAGCGTCAGCCCCTATCTGGGAGGAATGCTGCAATTCACCACTTCCTCCAATACCACGACCCCGTCGGTATTCACAGGCGGTACGGCAACGAGTACGAAGACGAGCCTGACTAATTTCGGTATCGGTGGAGTGGCGGGGGTCGAATACTTTTTCAACAAGAACATCAGTCTGAGTGCAGAGTACCAGTTCGGTGTCTCTTTCTCCAATGAAACGAACCCCGACTTGAGTACCCTTCAGCTGGGTTTTCAAACGGCGGGACTGACCTTCGCAGTGTATTTCTAGATCAGGAGTATTTGAATGGGAACGCAACAGTTATTGTTGATCGTCCTCGTTGCAATTGTCGTCGCAGTTGCCATTTCGCTCGCGGTCGTCTACTTCAAATCACACGAGCAGGAAACCGAGATAAACGAAGTGATAAACGAGATGAATCACATCTCCGCAACGGCTCAGGGCTGGTATAGAAAACCTTTGTCGATGGCCGGCGGGGCAGGGTC
>JAJYJD010000206.1 GCA_021789755.1 Bacteroidota bacterium | reverse complement strand
CCTGAAAGATCCGAAACACCCCGACCTTACTTCCCCTGTGACACCTCTCTTCGAGAAGGACAATGCGGAATACTATCCGCTCGGGAACGTCGGAACAACAATTTATATGCAAACAACCCTCGGCGCACCCAACAGGAAAATTGTATCGTTCAATATTAACGATCCATCTCCGAAGAACTGGAAAACAGTCGTTCCTGAAGCGAAGAACGTGATTGAAAATTCTCTGCTTGCAGGAGGACACGTGGTTGTCAACTATCTTGTCGATGCGAAGAGCGAAGTCGCTATCTATTCCCTGAAGGGCAAGCACGACGGCAACCTGAAGCTCCCCGGCATCGGTACTGTTGGCGAACTCAGCGGTCGCACGGACTCGCAGGATCTGTTCTATGCTTTCACGTCGTTCCTCTACCCGACAACTGTCTTCCAGCATAATCTCAAAACCGGGAAGACGACGACATTTCAAGCTCCGAAGGTTGATTTCAGGCCAAAAGAATTCGTGACGAAGCAGGTATTTTATCACTCCAAGGACGGTACGCTAATCCCGATGTTCATCACGATGAAGAAGGGGACGAAACTCAACGGCGAGAACCCGACGCTCCTCTATGCATACGGCGGATTCAATATCAGCATAACTCCATCGTTCAGTCCTACCACAGCCGTCTGGCTGGAAATGGGCGGAATCTACGCAGTAGCAAATCTCCGGGGAGGCGGAGAATTCGGCGAGGCATGGCACCACGCCGGTATGCTCGGCAAGAAGCAGAACGTGTTCGATGACTTCATCGCCGCGGCGGAATACCTGATAAAGGAGAAATACACTTCGACGCCAAGACTTGGAATAGAAGGTTATTCGAACGGAGGGTTACTCATCGGGGCTTGCGAGACGGAGCGCCCGGATCTTTACGGAGCCGCTTATGCCGGAGCGGGAGTGATGGATATGCTCCGCTACCAGAAATTTTCGGCCGGTGTTGGCTGGGTTCCCGAGTACGGTTCTTCTGCCGACTCGACCGATTTTCAGTGGTTGATCAAGTTTTCGCCGGTCCAGAACGTGAGGCCCGGCACCTGCTACCCGCCGACCATCATAACGACCGCGGACCATGACGACCGTGTAGTACCCAGTCACTCATACAAGTTCGCGGCGGCGATGCAGCATGACCAGGCGTGCAATAACCCAATACTGATACGTGTTGAAACGAAGACGAGTCACAACTACATGCCTACCGACAAGCGAATCACTCAGGCAGCGGATGTGCTCTCGTTCATGGCGTATAACCTTGGAATCAAGACCGCTCCAAAGTTGAAATAACACGGGTCTGATACCGACGCATTCGTTTCAAGGATTCTAGCCGGAAAGAAGCAGGAGATGTCTTCTCCTGCTTCCCGTTTTTGTGCGGACTAGTCTTTCAGGATTTCTTATCCTTCGGTTCGTCCGGTCGATCCTGAACTGAATGCTCTTCTTCCCAAACCTGGTGGAGAGTCTCCAGGAAAAGGTGGCTCGGTTGCGCTCCTGAGACCGCGTATTTGCGATTGAAGACAAAGAACGGCACGCTGCTAATCCCGAGGGATTCCGCTTCTTCTATATCGCCCTTCACTAAATCAGCGTAATCGTTGGACGCCAGCATCGTTCGGACTTCTCCAGGATCGAGCCCAATTTCGTCTGCCAGTTGTGCCAGCGCAGCGTGGTCACCTATATCCTTCCCTTCCGTGAAATAAGCCGCGAACAAGCGCTCCTCGGCTTTTCCCTGAAGCCCGTGTGCAGCGGCAAGTTGGATGAGCCTGTGAGCATCGAATGTGTTAGTCGGAACAGCAGTATCGAAATTGTATTCGAGTCCGACTTCTTTTGCTCTAGCTGCCACTTCGTTATTCCTCTCCTTAGCCCATTCGCGGTCTCTTCCGTACTTAGCCGCCAGGTAGTCGTGAGTATCCTTTCCGGGAAGACGCTTCGCCCCCGGGTCGAGCTGGAAACTGTGCCAGAGAACCTCGACCTCATCCTTTTGAGGAAATTGTTCCAATGCAATTTCGAACTTACGCTTTCCCATATAGCAAAACGGACATACTACGTCCGACCAGATATCTATTTCCATTTCAACATCCTTTCATACAACAAAAATCGGAACACGGACTAAACGGTAACCACGGATTCTGACGGAAAATCAATCGGAACTAATCTGTGCACTTCTGTCTCGTCCGTGTTTATCCGCGTTCTTACTCTATTTTAAATTCCGAACAACAAATGGTCGAGGGATATTCTTCCCGGGCCAAGCAGTACAACTGAAAGGCTGGCCACAAGGAGGAGGAGTTCGAACTCCCATCCGCCCGCGGATCCCTTTGACATGAACGGCAATTTTGTCTTCCTTTTGTACTGAATCGCGCCGATCATTACCAATACAAAGCAAAAGGCGGTGAGTTGAGTGAGGAGGCCAAGGGCGATCGCGACCGCGCCGAGCGGTTCGGTTATGGAGAGCATCTTGAGATTTCTCAGGGCTGACGCCGGGAGCTGTTCAGACGGCTGCATCTTCCTCATCGGAGCCTTCATCATTCCGTGCGCCCAGAATATAACGCAGACGCACAGGCGCTGCACAAAGAGCGCAATGCTATAGTGGTGCAATGACATGAGGAAGTGCTTGTACACCTCCTATGGTTCGTGCTAGCACCCAAAACTTCCAGCGCGCGAGCAACGCCTTCCCGTGTATTCTTTCCCATCGATATGCAATAACATAGTGCCGGGACGGGATGTTCCGGACGTTGGGATTAAACGCAAAGCACGCGAAGGCCCTTCCTGCATGATTGAAAAGATGCCACGGACGCGGAGCCCGCAAAGAGGCGTTCTTCAAAGTGCATTTTGTGATTCATCTTCGAGCCCTTTGGTTAAATACCCCGGATTGGAGCCGCGTGATTGCTCAAAAAAGACTCCATCCCGTTGCACGTGATGTCACTGCTCACTCATACCTCAGAGATTCGATCCCGTCCGACCCTGTCGAGATCTCGTTCCGATGTCGTCGGAACGGACAAGGGCTGGACATTGACTTTACTCATTTCGTAAAGACTCGATGCCGCCACGGGCGGCATTTCACTGCTTTCATTCGTACCTCAAAGATTCAATCCCGGAAGGCGGGATCTTCGCACTTCGATATTACTCACTCCTCAGAGATTCGATCCCGCTAAAGGCGGGATGTCGGCATTACTCGTATCGTAATGCCTCCACCGGATTTGCGGTCGCCGCTCTCACAGCTCCGAAACTTACCGTCACAGCTGCAGCCACAAGAGCAATCGCTGCAGCCAGCAGGAATGCCCACAGGCTTAGGTTTATCCTGTAGGCAAAATCCTGAAGCCACCTGTCCATGGAGTAATATGCGACGGGACAGCCGATGACAGCGCCCATCGCGACGAGCATCAAAAACTCTCTCGTCAGCAAGCTTATAATATCGACTTCAGATGCGCCGAGCACTCTGCGGATTCCAATCTCCTTGATGCGCCGCTCGGTGGTAAAAAGCGAGACGGCGAACAAGCCGATACATGCTATGATAATTGCAATCGATGAGAAAAGACCCATGACAGCCTTGAACTGGTTGTCCGCAACATATTTCGCCGCAAAATCATTATTTATGAAATCATAGTCGAAGGGATACTCGGGGTTCACCCGACTCCACACATTCTTGATATTGCTCAGAGTATTTTGCAGATCTTTCGTACGTACCCTGATAAGGACATTGTTGAACCATAACGGCTCGACGAACATGACAATTGGTTCGATAATGTCATGCAAAGAAGTGAAATGAAAATTCCTCACGACGCCGACAACCGGTCCATACTTAAAATTAATCCCATCGAGGCGGATTCCTATCGGTTCTCCTATGGCCTGATCCGGCGTCTTGCATCCGATGGCTTTCATAGCAGCTTGATTGATAATGTAAACCCTATCTGTCGTCTCGAAGTAGTTCTCGAAATCCTTCTCCCCGTTAAACTGGTGTGCATCCAGATCGGCAGGGACGAATTTCCTGAACGAATTTCCGGCTAGGAGCCTGATTTTCATTACGCTGATGAAGTCTCTGTCGACGGGCAGGACCTCGCAAGACGGTGGGTTCTTACTCACCCAGCCGCCGCCTATGAACACCTGGCAGTTGTCGACAATCTTCTCCGAAGGAATTTCCAAAGCCGATGTCATCCCGACGACTCCGTTCTGCCCGGTTATCTCCTTCTTCAACACGGCGTATTTTTCTCTGGCCGAGAAAGGAATATTCGTGAGCGCAACGAGCTGGTCAGTATCGTATCCCATATCGATGTTCGCGACATACTTCATCTGCTCGTAGACAATAATGACGGCCGAAATGAGAGCTATGGCCATGGAGAATTGAGAGATCAGCAATGCTCTGCGAGAAAACATTCCATGCACTCTGGCCGCCGAAGGCCCCGACGACTGATTACGCGACGCAAGGATAGAAGCAGACGACACATGCCTTACGACGAGTGCGGGGTATCCTCCTGAAATCAGGATAAGCAAAGCGATCTCAGCGACGAACGAACCCAGCACGTATGGTATCATCGATGCCGGGATGTTTATTTTTAGTTTCAGAAGGCTGCCGAGCATAGAGACGGAAGGTTCGTAAAGCAACATCACAAGGAATAGTGAAAGAAGGACGTACATGGACGATTCGGCGATGTTCTGAATAAACAACCCGCCGGCACTTGCCCCAAGCACCCTTCTGACACCGACATCCTTCGACGAAGCCGTCTTCCGCGCGATCGCCAGGTTGACATAGTTTATGCAGGTTATCGCGATGATGAGCAGAGCGACGATCAACAGCGCGTACACTTGCGTGGCGCTGCCGTTCACCTCCAATTCCCTCTGCAAATGAGAATAGAGGTGTATGCTCGTCAGCGCCTGCAGATGCAGTGAAAAACCGGAAGCTTCATTCGGTGGCAAATGCGCCGACACGAACTCACCGAGCTTTGCCTTGAGATCTTTTACGCTTGCCCCAGGTTTGAGGAGTATGTAGTAATACCCCATATTCTCGCCGGCGTATTTGTTTGGCCACCTTGCCACGAATTCGGGATGAAAATAGGAATTCGCCGGCACATCCTCCATTACGCTGGTGATGTGGTACTCGTAGGAGTTGGACCACTGGTCGCGGATCTTCAGAGTTCTCCCGACCGGATTAGTGTTACCGAAATATTTCTCCGCAATCTTCTCGGTCAACACAATTGACATCGGAGATTCGAGTGCGCTTACGCGGCTTCCCCGAATGAATTTGAATCTGAATACATCGAAGAAAGTGGAATCTGTCGTATAGAAATTGTTCGGCCTGAACGTCCTATTGTTGGCGGTGGCGGCGGTGACGGGCGCGTTGTTGAACTTGACCAGCTGAGCCACTTGAGGATAGTCCTTTTTGATCTGGCGAATCCAGTTGTAGTAGCATCGTGCGATCTGTTCGCTGGCAAAGTTATTTTCAATTCCGTGGTAATCGCTCGTGATCCGGTATATCCGGTTTGAGTCCGGAAGATAGCGGTCGTAGCTGAATTGATCGATCACGTATGTCAGAAGAAGGAAACTCGACAATATCCCGAGGGCGAGTCCCGCGATCATCGTTCCTGAAAGGAGTTTTCGCCTCATCATGTTTCTAATGGCGGATTTGAAATAGCTCTTAAGCATCACTTACTCCCAGTTTTAAGGCGCTTAGCGCAAAGAGCATGGCCCGCTCTTGCCGTCATACTCTGCGCTTTGCGACATCATTGAGGCGTTGACTTCTCATTTAACCACCGGTAAATTGTGCATGAGAGGAAAAATGGAAGACAAGAAAATCGGTATGCTCAAAGTCAAAGCCAGAGTTGCCAATCCGGCGGACCCGAAGCGGTTCTTCGAAGAAGAATTTTGGGTGGACACGGGTGCATTGCACAGTTTTATTCCCGAAGATCGTTTACAGGCAATCGGGGTCGAGGCGTTGTATACCAGAGAGTTCGTACTGGCTGACGGGCGACGTGATCGGAGACTCCTGGGGTCTGCATCCTTTACTATACCTGATCTCAAAGAGACCCTTCCGTGTTTGGTAATATTTGGCCCGAAAGACTCTCTATGTCTTCTCGGTTCCACGACACTGGAAAATTTCGGTGTTGATGTCGATCCGTCAAACGGGAAGCTCAAACCAGTGCTTGGAATTATAGCTGCATCTGCTGCGGGGCGACCAGTTGACTGATGGTACGCGGATAACGTCGGCCTAGGGCAAGGTGCGTCACGCGTGAAGCAGCTATCAAAGCGTGTGTCACGGATTGCATTCATCGCTACCGCCATTCCCTGTTTTGCCACAGCCAAAGGCGTAGCAGCATGCGGCAGAGATTCATTTTCCATATCATTCATGCCTTAGGGATTCAACTGGATTTGCCGTCGCGGCCTTGATTGCTTGAATGCTGA
>JAJYJD010000205.1 GCA_021789755.1 Bacteroidota bacterium | reverse complement strand
CGAATTGTCATTGCGAGCGGCTTCATCGCGAAGCAATCTCGTTTTTCGGCATAGGAAGCGAGATCGCCACGTCACTTCGTTCCTCCCGATGACACTAGAATTGGTTTTTCAACAACCTGCTAGCTGTCGCTGGGATTGCTAAAAAGTTGACGGTGCGTTCCACCAAGCAAGGGCTCGGCGAGGGGTTTGAGGCATCCATAGAGTTGGATGCGATACGGAAGCATTTCTACAAAGGGGAAGATTTGAGTAAATACTGGAAATTTAAGTTTCAGACTTGGAAGGGGGAATCCGGAGGTGTTCACTTTACTGAAGTGCAGATAGATGGTTTGGACGACAGTGTACGTAATTCCCTGCAAAGACCAGGTGAGAAGAAACTTGGCGAGTTTTATGATTCAATAACAAAGTTAAGTGGAATAGAGGAACTCATCTGGCAGCTTGGCATTATTTGTCCTGTTTGTCGAGGGCCACGAGAATTCCCCACTTTAGATTGAATTAGGGCCACCATATTCCCCACGGCTGGGGCCACGAGATTCCCCATGCCTGGGGCCACCATATTCCCCACCTGTAATCTTTAACAATTTCGAGACTAATGTCATCTTGCCCTTCACAAGAGAAGGGAAATGAATGGCATTCAAAAGGATTTTAATGATGGACATCAGGGAAATAGTCCGGCGGTACAAAGCCGGGCAGACAATAAGGACGATTTCTGAGACCCTCGGTTATGACCGGAAGACGGTACGGAAGTACATCAGACACCTGCAGGAGAAAGGGATATCGCTGAGAGATGACACACCGATTGATAAAGAGGAGATCGTGGTAGTACTCCGGGAGATCGCAGTGGAGACAGAACGACCATCAGATAAGCAGGCTCTGCTCAAGCCGTATCTGGAAGAACTGAAAGAGCTTATCGACAAGCCCTCCGATATGAAGCCGAAGACGGCATTCAAAGTTCTGTGCGGAAGACACGACCTTACCGGGAAAGTGAGCTACACGAGCTTCAAACGGTTCGTGAGGAGTAATCACCTTGTTCTGAACGTGAAGGAGATAACCTGTCGCATAGAGACCGAGACAGGCGATGAGCTTCAGGTCGATTACTTCAAGGCCGGGATGTTGTACGATCCGGTTGAAGGGAGAATGAGAACGGTGTATGGCTTTATTGCAACGCTCTCTTACAGTCGGCACAAGTTCATGGAGTTCGTTTTCCGTCAGGACCAGCAAAGCTTTGTATCCTCCCACGTCAGAGCGTTTAGTTACTTCGGTGGTGTGCCAAAGAGAATAGTGCTTGATAACCTCAAGGCCGGAGTGATAAAACCCGATCTCTACGATCCCAAGTTCAACCGGGCTTTCCAGGAGATGGCCGAGCATTATAATACATTCCTCGACCCTGCACGTGTCGCAAGACCCAAGGACAAGGGAAAAGTTGAACGCGATGTCCAGACGGGTCGGGAGAAGTTCAAAGAACTCACCGCATTACATCCCACGATCACCCTGGCTGAACTCAACCAGAGAATACAAAACTGGCTTCGTGAGGACTACGGAATGACTAAGCACGGAACGACTCATCAGATGCCTTACAAGGTATTCCAGGAAGAGGAGCAGCCGAAGCTTATTCCGCTTCCTCGTGAACAGTTTGAACCGGCGTTTTGGAAAGAAGCTACTGTTCATCCTGACTGCTACATCCAGGTGAATAAAAAGAGCTATTCGGTCCCTTACCAGTATGCAGGCAAAAAGGTTTGGGTTAAGGTGTCGAACAATATCGTGCATGTCTTCTACAACGACCAGCTTATCAAAGAGCACATGGTTTTAACAAAAGGATACCGGAAGACCGACAAACTCGACTTTCCAGATAACCTCGCTGCATCTGTCGACAAAGGCTTGCCACTTTACCTTCAGACCGAGGCAGGTAAGATCGGACTTCAGTTCCAGAGCCTTGTCCGCTCCGTGTTAACTCCGCATGCGTTTATAAATCTCAGGCGGGCTCAGGGTATCGTCTCCATTGCGAAGAGTTATCCGGCCGAACTCGTCGAGCACGTGGCGGCTACTCTGGCTACCCAGCCCGTTGCATTTACACCCAAATACTTCAAAGCTTCAATCGAAAAACTCGTAGAGCTTGAATACCAGTCACAGGAAATCCCACTCTCTGATGAGACTAAAACCTTCGTCAGGGATCCGGAATACTTCAACCACACATCATAAGGAGAATAGCTTTATGTCCACAAACTCCGCACAACTCATCACTCAGCTCAAATCTCTAAAACTCTCCGGTATGGCCGATACGCTCGATCTAAGACTCATGGAGGCCCAGAACAATAGCCTAAGCTTCTCTGAGTTCCTATCCATGGTCATTACCGACGAACTTCAAACCAGATCCAACAGGAAGCTTCAGCGACTCTTGAGCCATGCTCACGCCGATCCGAGCAAGACCCTGGAGACCTTCGACTTCTCGTTCAATCCGTCCATCAATGCAACCGTCATACGCGAGCTATCCACCTGCCGCTTCATCGAGAAAGGCGAAAACATCTTTTTTCTCGGCCCTACCGGCACCGGCAAAACCCACCTGGCAAAAGCCATGGCTCATATGGCCTGCCGGAAGCATCTCAACGTCGAGTACTTCAACTTTCAGGAACTCTTCAGGCTCCTCTCCCAGGCTGATCTCGTTAACTCCCTCGACAAGAAGCTGAGGCCGCTCATCAGAACGGACCTTCTCATCCTTGATGACTTCGCTTTTAAAAAACTCGATCAACAGTCCGCCGAGTATCTGTACGCCATCGTAGATGCCAGGTACCCGTTGAAGTCCACAATCCTAACCAGCAACCGCGCCATCACTGATTGGCATGCTATCTTCCCCGATCCTGTCATGGCCAACGCTCTTATGGACCGGCTTGCTCATAACGCTCACCAAATCTCTATCAAAGGAGAATCGTACAGAAAAAAGCTTTCACCGAAATCCCAGAATGTTGACTCTAAGAAGTCGGTGAAGTAAACTTGTAACCGTCAACAATAGGGTGGGGAATTAATTTGGCCCTGCCATGGGGAATAAAGTGGCCCCCGACACTACCAAGCGCCCCCCGAAAACCACGTGCACATTCGCACGTCCCCATCTCGCCACACAAAATATAATCGCGGGATACCTTGCGAAGCTTGCAGAATTATTCCGCGGGTGTAGCCCTTCCGACCTGCCGGCGAGGGAGCGGCCTGCAAGTTGCCGTGTCCCCCGGCATCATTCCGAATCTGATCTTTCCGTGTTAAATTGAGTTGTCACATCAAACGGGCTTTGAATTTTGAAAATGATGACATGTCTATATAGAATTCTTTGCGGCGGCAAATAGAGCCATGATATGAAAATACCCCATCCGATACAGTACCAGGGCAGCAAAAGGATCCTTGCCCCGACGATTCTGACATACCTTCCGGACAAGTTCAGCAGGCTCGTCGAGCCGTTTGCCGGGACAGCCGCAATTTCTTTGGCTTGCTCAGCAAGGTCAAAGGCTAACACGTATTGGATCAATGATTTTAACAAGCCTCTTGCCGAATTGTTGGGGTTGATTATCAATCGCCCGTCCGAGATTGCCGACTCGTATGAGAGAATCTGGCGTCAACAGTACGCTGACCCGATAGAACACTATTATCGCGTCAGAGAAGATTTCAATAGGACAAAGGATCCCAAACTTTTCCTGTATTTGCTTGCACGATGCGCGAAAGGCTCAGTGAGGTATAATGCAGACGGATTGTTCAATCAAAGCCCTGACAAGAGACGTCATGGCACACAACCGGAATCAATGAAAGAAAATATCTTTGGTGTATCTGCTCTATTGAAAGGGAAATCGGTAATCTCTTCTTTCGATTATAAAGATGTGCTCGCGAATGTAAATGAGGATGATGTCGTTTATATGGATCCTCCGTACCAGGGAGTATGCGGTGACAGAGATTCCCGTTATTTCGCCGGGATATCGCACGAAGAGTTGGTGGCCGCGTTGTACGATCTGAACGATCGTAAAATTCGCTATGCCGTAAGCTACGACGGACGAACCGGGAATAAGAAGTTCGGAAACCGTTTGCCCGAAGCGCTTGATCTCACGTTGATTGAATTGGAAGCCGGGCGCTCTTCGCAGGCCACCCTTCTTGGTCGCGAAGATATTACGGTTGAATCACTTTATCTCTCTCCCCGCTTGGCCACGGAAATGAACGCGCTGCCATCTTTTCACAAAAGGCGCAAAGCGGAACAGCTTGTCTTACTTGAACCTAAGGGGGTTTATGGCAAAAGGAAAATATCCAAAAGAATTCGTTGAGCTGTGCAAGTCTGTAACTGGTAAGCGCCCAAAGACAGTTATCGACCATATCTTGAAACATGGATATATCACCACAGAAGAGCTAAAGGAAAAATACGGATACAATCATCCACCCAGGGCTGTCCGCGATGTGAGGGAGCACGGCATTCCAGTCGAGACTTTCCGTGTGAAAGGGTCTGATGGGAGGAAGATCGCTGCGTATCGCTTTGGTGAGATAAGCACAAAACATTTCTCAAGGCTATCAGGTCGAACTGGTCTTTCCAAAAAGATCAGAGAATATCTCATTGAAAAATATGGATCGAAGTGCTTTATCTACCTTGAAGAGATGAGCTCCAACCAACTTCAAATCGACCATCGTGTTCCGTATGAGGTCGGCGGTGACGTAGAAGGGGCTGATCCGAATATGGAGGATTTTATGTTGCTCTCCGGGTCAGCAAACCGGGCGAAGTCATGGTCATGCGAGCATTGCGAAAACTGGCGAACGCTGAAGGATAAGAAAATTTGTCTCTCCTGCTATTGGGCCTACCCGGAAGAATATTCCCACATCGCAATGAAACAAATAAGACGAATTGACCTATTATGGCAGGGAAAGGAAGTGGAACAGTACGAGAAGCTGAAAGCTGATGCAAAGAAAGCTGAACAGACGGTCCCTGAATTCGTCAAGAAACTCATCGAGAAGGCGATATTGAGAAATCGTTAATGTTCTCCAACTCCTGCGCAGAAATCATAATCTTGAGCGTGAGGAATCTGACCCTCTAAACCTGCATCTCCATGGTGCCGCTCCATGATTTACATCTCCTCCCCGCCAAGAACTCCTCCGAATTATTCGGCGGACGTAGACCGTCCGACCTTCCTGAGAAGTAACGCCGCACAAGGTCTGCCGCCGACACTTGGCCTGCTTCCCTGAACCCCGGCGGCGCGTGCGAGTGCTAACAACCCATCCGGAGTGACGAAGCTGACGAACGGCGTTCCGCTTGCTCGCGGGCCTTTCTCTGCCATCTGTAGACCCGGCCGCGCTTCGGGGTCGGCAAGTTCTATGGGAAATATAAATGTCATGGCGAACGTCGATCCATGCGCGAGTGCCGCTGCATGCCGCAGCGTGGCATCAATCGCTTCCTTCGTGAGGTACATGCTGACGCCGAGCGATGCCGCGACTGCAGGTCCGCCTGCATCGGATCGGGAAGCCGCCAGTTCATCCCACCAGTCGTCCCTCTTTTTGAAATCCATAGGTACAAATTTGAGCCACTCCTGCACGCCAAGCCAAGCTCGGTCAGTCGCTGCCGCTTCCATTCCTGCGGACCCGGTCGGTCGACTTCGAATATTTTCATCTGCGAAGCGACTTCCGGCATGCGCTGTGCAAACGTGTCGAGTCCGGCGCCTTTAAGGATTTACCTGAGATTTCCGATATAGAAACAGGAAGGTATATGAGGAAATTCTTTCTGTTCATAATCGCTTTGGACCTGATTCTTGACGGTTGTGGCGGTGGCCTCGATATGACGATGAAACCGAGCAAAGGCTTCAAGGTGAAATCGTCTGTAGAAGTCGAAGGTAGCGGCCTTGACGCCGCAAACCTTCAATTGAAAATCGAGAGAGCCCTCTTTAAAAATGGAGTGAATGTCACATCGCTTTCAGTCGCTTCAGTCGGAAGTCCGCTTGGAGGCGGATTGGTGAGTCAGGATGCAAGTCAATCTTCTGGAAAATCGACCGACTCTGTCTCGGCTGGTTCCTCTACGATCAAAGGCCGGGGGGACGGTTCCGGATATTTGCTGGAGTTCAGGTATAAATTCGATTATGCATTCCCGGGAGTAATGATTACGGATTTTTCTGCGACGGTCTTCAAAGGCGGAGAGATTGTTGGAATGATGAGTTATCATGGCGGACGAACAACGGCGGAAAGGTTGGCAGAAAATGTCGGGAAAGAACTCGCGCAGAAATTGAAGTGAGGGTCGGAGACCCTCGAAGTCACAATTTGTTTTCCGGGAGAGCAAATCGGGGCAGGCGGATAAGGATACCAGAGCAAACTGAAATCCCTTTCACCGAGGAGGGGGAGACGCGACGAAAATCCAACTGCCTCCAACAATATTTGCGCCGTCTGACAAGAATTGTTCAGAAACCATCCG
>JAJYJD010000204.1 GCA_021789755.1 Bacteroidota bacterium | reverse complement strand
AAACGGTGCCAACCGGACGGGAATCAGAGAGGGCAAAATCTTCGCATCCGCGCCGATATGAAGGTCAAATCTGGGGTTCCCATTATCGGATTGATAAAAGCCCTTTTATTATTTTGTGAAACCTTCGCGCGGTGCAGGCGAAATCCTTTCTCAGAATGGCAGAAAAGGGAGGAATGTCGCGTCGAAATCGGACTGATTGTTGCACGCTTCTATTCGAATTTACAGGAACGAACAAGCCCCTGTCGGAACATGGATTATTTCTCGAGTCTATTGATGGACCTACGGCACAATATCATGAAGACATTTTCAAACATCCTGGCGGTCATATTCTCAGTCGCCATTGCATCTCAAACCACCGCCCGCGCGCAGGGATACCTCAAGGCATCGGGCACAAAAATAATCGACGGAAGCGGGAACCAGCTAATTCTCAGGGGAGTGAACCTGGGCAACTGGCTTGAGCCTGAAGGATACATGTGGCAGACTTCGAGTTTTGCGAACTCCCCTACCGAGATTCGCGATCTCGTAGACAACGCGCTCGGCCAGCAGGCAGGAGAAGCATTCTGGAACGAATATCGACAGAACTACGTAACCAGGTCCGACATAGACAGCATAGCATCCTGGGGTTTCAACTCCATCCGGCTGCCGATGCATTATGAGTTCTTCACGCCTAAGGACTCGCCTTACGTTTATGTCCAGGCTGGATTCGCAATTATCGATTCGCTTCTCAGCTGGTGCACGGCCGACCACATCTACCTGATACTCGATCTTCATTGCGCGCTCGGCGGACAGAACACTGGAAACATCAGCGACTATTCGGGCCCGCCGTCACTCTGGCAGGACACCTCGTATCAGAACAGGACTATTGCTTTATGGGGGAGGATCGCCGCGCATTACGCAACCGCCCGGTGGATCGGCGGCTACGATATCCTAAACGAGACTGCATGGAACTTCGGCGGAAACACCGCCCAGTTCAGAAACTTGATGGCCAACATCACGAGCGCCATCCGCCAGTCGGACCCAAGCCATATCGTCTTCGTCGAGGGAAACTGGTACGCGACGGATTTTACCGGCCTGACACCGCCATGGGACAACAACATGGTCTACAGTTTTCACAAATATTCGAGCACCAACGACCAGGGAACAATCCAGTACCTCGTCAACATGAGCCGCAGTTACAACACTCCTCTGTGGTGCGGCGAAACGGGTGAGAATACAAATCCGTGGATAACCGGCTGTGTACGATTGCTGGAAGCGAACGGTATCGGATGGTGTTTGTGGCCGTACAAGAAAATTCAGTCGACATCATGCCCCGCTTCGATAAAAGAGAGTCCTGATTTTAAAACGCTCCTGAGATATTGGGATCAGGGTGTGACTCCGCCGCAGCAATTTGCCGCCGGAGCACTGAACGGGCTGGTAGACAGCTTGAAAGTCGCCGCCTGCTCTATCCATCCCGACCTTATCGATGCGCTTTTCAGGGAACCGAACGCGACATCAGATATCCCCTTCCCGTACGCTAACACAAATATACCGGGAGTGATAAACGCAGATAATTACGACATGGGCCCTGCAGGGATGGCTTACCTTGATTCAGACTTAGCCAACAACGGCGGCGCTTACAGGAACGATGCGGTGGACATCGAGACGACGACCGATTCCGTCGCCGAATCCAACGGATACGATGTGGGATGGATTCTCGACGGCGAATTCCTGACTTACACGGTGAACGTTGCGGACAGCGGAACTTACAACATAGAAACACGAGTAGCATCCGGGTCCGGCGGAGGGCAAATTCAATTACTCCTGGACGGCAAGGGGCTCGGAGGAGTAATCAACGTTCCTTCGACCGGCAATTGGCAGAGCTGGCGGTCCGTTCTTCTCAGCGGGGTGAAGATTCCGATCGGCAAACACCAACTGGAAGCTTACTTCATCACAGGCGGCTTCAACCTGGACTATTTCAAGTTCACGTCTCAGAACGGCGGCGGCACACCAGGCTCATTCACCGCGACCCAGAATTATCCGAATCCGTTTAACCCGGGGACAAGAATCGATTTCCACGTATCCGCGGCCGGGCGCGTCAGGGCCGAAGTATTCGATGTGCTCGGCAGGAAGGTTGCGACATTGATGGATGAGACGAAAAATCCCGGTGATTACCATATCGATTTCAACGCGGGGCGCCTTGGATTGGCGGCGGGGGTTTATTTCGTCAGGATGAATTACGGATCGAGCACCCGCATCGTAAAATCGATCTATTTGAAATAAGTACCTCCCTCTGGCTATAATCTCCATTCCGGCAGCCACTGTAAAGACTGCCGGAATTTCGCCTTCACTTCAACAGCAGCATCCTTTTCATCTTAACGAAACCTCCCGCTTCGAGACGGTAGAAATAGACTCCGCTCGGCAAACCCGCTGCGTTGAAGGTGATGCTGTAACTTCCGGGGTTCTGTCTGCCGCTCACGAGAGCGGCCACTTCTCTCCCGAGTATATCGTAAACTTTCAAAGTGACGTCGCTGACCGCCGGAAGCTGATAACTAATCACGGTGCCGGGATTGAACGGGTTCGGGAAGTTCTGACCAAGCTGGAACTCGAGCGGGTGCTGATGCGAAGATTCCACTCCTGTCGGCACACTCACGAAAGAGAAACTATTCAGGTTGAAACCGCTCGACATGAATTGTGTCCTCAACGCATGCGTACCGGCGGGGAGTTCTACCTGAGGGACGGTTAACGTTTGCCAGTTTTGCCAGCCTCCCGTCACGGGAACGCCGACCGCGGACGGTGTGAGAAGGTTGCCGTCCAATCTCAGAATGAACTGTCCTCCTGCCTGGTTCGATGCGTACCGGACGCCGATATCGTAAGTCCCGGCTTTCACGATGTTGACGGTATATTGCATCCATTCTCCGGTATTCACCCAACCGACATCATACCCGTTGGAAGCGGCATCGCTGCACTGCTCGATGTCGACGCCGTCATTGCGATAGCTCCAGCCCTGGTTCCACGTGGTGTTCGAGCCGCCGATGTTCTCAAAATCTGCGTCGCTGTACGCGTATCCAATTCTCCCGAGGTCATAATTGACTGCATAGATGGTCCCGGGAATCGTATCGTCGACAAACGGAAGGGTTGAATAATCGATGGGCTGTCTCATCATGGCGTCTATTACGTCCTTCATGAAGACACAGTTGCCGAACCTGAGCCTGTCCGCCATCCCGAGCAGCGCGGACGTGGCGAATGCCACCGACGGCTGCGACGCTTTTCCTTCCCAGTAATTCAGAAGCTGTTGATAGCCGCTCGTTATCGGAACGTTCAGAGGAGCATTTATTGTATTGAACTTCTTCAGGGTCCACCAGGACCACCCGATATCGTACTGATCCATAAGCGATATACAGTCTGTGTACCAGGGATTCGAGTTCTCTCCGGATTCGCCGAGCCAGAGCGGGACGTTGTAAGCGCTCCTGATATTCAGGTATGACTGGATCGAGCCGGCGTCGTTTGTATTCCAGTATTTATGGAAACTGTATACCATCTTGCCATCCCATGGAGGGGTGAGCCCGGAGAAATCGGTGGCGTAGGTGTTCCCTTCGATGAACACGATATGGTTGGTGTCCACCGACCTGATCGCCGCAGTTATTCGCACGTAGAGGTCCCTCAAGAGCGTGTTGCTCGTTCCCAAATCCCAGTGCGGCTCGTTCAGCAGGTCGTATCCGGCAACGGTAGTTTCATTCGCGTACCTAGCGGCGATCTCCTTCCAGATCTCGACTGTCCTTGTCTGTTTTGATGTATCCTGCCAGAGGGAGGGGACGGACGGATTGTAATCGCCGATGTTATCGCTGTTCTGAGAGCCAGGCGCGCAGTGCATGTCCAGTATTACGTAGATGTCGTACTTCTTGCACCATGAGATCAGGCTGTCGAAGAGAGCGAACCCGGCAGGGATGTACACTCCCGGTGAATCCGTCGGAGTCAGAACGTTGTAATGGAATGGAACCCTTACCAGG
Source organism: Bacteroidota bacterium (assembly GCA_021789755.1). GTDB lineage: Bacteria > Bacteroidota > Ignavibacteria > Kryptoniales > JAKASW01 > JAKASW01. Next base: position 2,511 of record JAJYJD010000204.1, on the reverse strand, counting down.
TTGAAGCCCCAATCATGAAGTGCCTTCATGTCGGCTTCCGTGACGAAGTCTTTCCGGAATGTATCGTAAAATTTAACTGTGCTGTCGACACCGATGAGATTCTGAATCGCGTCATGAATCTGTGAAGGAGAATTGGCGAAGCTCGATGTGAGGAACATATAGCCCTCCGGCTCGAGCCACCCTCCGAGCCCCATTCCCCTGAAATGTATCTCCTGCCCGTTCTGATCGACGATCTTCTTTCCGTCGACAGTCAGGAAGCCCTGCGCATAATCGAGTTGAGTCAAACCCAATACGAGCGATGTGAGAAGAGTCAAGAAGAGTGTAAGCTTGTATTTCATGATTTCTCCGAAAATTCAGATTTTTGTCCGACTTGATCGATAATTCCGGATAACGGACGATCATTTCGGGTTCGGTTGAGCCGAATCATTCCAGTATTCTTCGCCGTGTTTTCCTATGTAGCCGAAATGTCCTTTATACTTTACCAGCGCGATACCGCCATTGAACATCGTTGCGCTATCGTATTTGAACGGTATCACCGCCTTGCCGTTCACATCGATGAATCCCCATTTACCTTCTTTCATGACTGCCGCAAGGCCGTTGTGAAAATCGTCGGCCCCTTCGTAGATTAACGGAACGATCATCTTGTCCGAAGTTCCGATGAAACCGAATTTACCATTTGCACTCACACGCGCCCTCCCGTCGCCGAAAGGGCCCGCAGCGTCAAATCCGATTTTCGTTATCCGTTTTCCCTGCCTGTTTATATATCCAAAGCGGGCGCCGATCCTTACGCATGCGAACCCGTCACTGAAGGAATAAACCGCATCATAACGAGGCTTGACTACAACGCGCCCTGACCTGTCGATAAAGCCGCACTTGTACCCCTCCTTGAACCCCGCCAATCCTTCCCTGAAGGCGTATACAAAATCGAAAATATTCGGCACCGCCAGATCACCTTTCAGGTTGATGAATCCCCAAAACCCTCCGAGTCTTACCGCGGACAGGCTGTCTGAGAACATATCGTCATACTTCAGCGGGATCTCATCGTAAATCGCCTTGACCATTTCCTTCCCGTTCCTGTCGATGAAACCCGCCTTGTCCCCCACGAAGACGCCCGCCAGACCGTATTTGAAACCGAACGCATTCGCATAGGTCGGGGGAATTACCAACTTACCTTCAGTGTCGACAAATCCCCAGCTGTCCCCTTTCCTGACAGCTGCTCGTCCTTCATTGAAACGCCCGACCTCGTCATAGACCGGCTTCACGATTAAATTACCCGAAACATCCGCGAATCCCCACAAGCGGTTCTCTTCGATGGCAGACAGGCCTTCGAATACATCCTGGACATTTTCATACTCGGGTTTCACAACCAGCTCACCTTTTTCATTTATAAGACCGAATTTACCCCCCACCTCGACTCTCGCGAAGCCGTTGAAAAACTCATCGACATATTGGAAATCTGGCCGGATGATGATCTTCTTCTCCCTGTTTGAGAATCCCCACTTGTCATATGCGCGAAAAGGAATAAGCTTCGGCTGCGCGGCACACAGCGTCGGCATAAGTGCGGCGAGCGACCACATATAAATCTCAACCAGGTATGTGTGTGTTCGATTCACAGCAATATCGGCCCCGCCGACCCGGAAAGCTGCACTCCGTCGGTCATTGTGTTCACTTCATCAAAATCATTTTCTTCACTTCTCTATAGTTCCCCGCCTCCAGCCGGTAGAAGTAGACACCGCTGGGAAGGCCCGCGCCGTCAAAGTCCACTGAATGGTTCCCGGCATATTGACGCGAGTCAACGAGAGTCCTCACTTCGCGACCGAGGAGATCATACACACGCATCGTAACGAAGCTGCTTTCTGCCAGGTCAAAGCTGATCCTCGTCGTCGGATTGAAGGGGTTCGGGAAATTCTGTCCGAGGAAAAATCCTGCAGGGATGCGGTTTGCGTCGGAAACGGAACTGACGTCGCTCACCAGGAACACGGAACTCGATGTATCCATGATTGCGGGATTATTTTGACTCATCACCACCACTTTGCATTCCGACGAAGAGGTGGGGGGAACCTTCCATCTATAGACGCCGAACCCTGCGTCGACGCCGGATTGCACCAGCGAATAGTATCCTCCACCGTCCGTGGAGAATCCGATCCGGACCTGGTCCACAAGTTGGACCTTCCACCTGATCTCGACGATACTGTCGGCAGCGAACTGCTCTCCTCCGTCCGGATAGAGGAGGTTCAAAGAAGGGCCGGCACCCGCAGGATAAATGTAGAACTTATTCACATTGAAGCCGGCGGAGCCCACGAGAAATTTCAGCTCATGTACGCCCGCGGTCAACTTGAATGTGCCGCTCTGGACTGTCGACCAGGTCTGCCATCCTCCTGTGTTCGGGACATCCACTATACCCGTGACATCTTTGCCGTCGATCTGGAATGAGAGCGAGCCGCCCGTCGAGTCCGAAGCGACCCGCGCACCTGCCTGGTATGTGCCACTGTCGCTGACGTCGATAGTGTA
>JAJYJD010000203.1 GCA_021789755.1 Bacteroidota bacterium | reverse complement strand
GCTCAATTTAAGTGACGAACAAACCTCTCAATTCGAAATGTACCGCCAACTCCTTCTCTCCGCAAACAAACATGTAAATCTCATCTCCAGAAAGGATGAAGAGAATTTCTATCCGAACCACGCGCTGAACTCGATCTCATTACTTTTCGGGGAAAAATTGAAGCCGGATGCCTCGGTGCTCGATCTCGGTACAGGCGGAGGCTTGCCTGGGATTCCAATCCTTATCATATATAGAGGCATTGATCTCTGGCTGCTCGATTCGATCGGGAAGAAAACCTCCGCAGTTTCGTCCATTTTGGATGGAATGCAGCTGGAGCGGGCTCATGTTGTAATCGGGAGAGCTGAAGAACTGTCAAGGAAACGTGAATTTCAGCGCCGCTTTGATTATGTTATGAGTCGTGCGGCCGGGAAACTGGAGGAAGTCGCGAAATGGTCGCGCGGATTCTTGAAGAATTTTGAGGCCGCCGGAGGCGAGATTATCCCGCCGGGGACGCTGATAGTTTTGAAAGGCGGCGAGTTCAAGGATGAATTGAATCATACACGGAATCTGAAGTTTGTGGGTTCCGTAAGCATGATCGATTTGTCCTTCAAGGGCATGGATGAAATCTACAACAAGGAAAAGAAAATCGTCTTGATAAGGTATAAAGAAACACCGGCCGGGAAGATGAATTGAGCGAGCACGAGAACCAACTCTCCGGGAAAGACTCGTTCGAACGGGAAGAGAACGAACTGATTAAACGCCGACTTGAAGAGCTCGAAGAGCTGAAGAAGCTCGGCGTTAATCCATATACTTACAGCTTTGACGTAGACAGTTATTCCACAGAAATACTCGGATCGTTCAAAGACGATGCACCTCCGTCAGACGTATCCGTGGCGGGCAGAATAGTCTCGCTCCGGCGGATGGGGAAAGCATCCTTCTGCCATATAAGAGACTCAAAGGGGAAGATACAGATTTATCTCAAGCGTGACGACATCGGCGAAGCGTACGGCCACTTCAAGTTGATGGATATGGGCGACATAGTCGGCGTGAAAGGGACCGTGTTCCGGACAAAGACCGGCGAAGTGTCGGTGCACGCGAAGAGCATCGAGCTTCTGTCTAAATCGGTCCGGCCGCTGCCGGTCGTGAAAGAGAAAATAGACGAGCAGGGGAACAAAGTGGTTTATGACCCGTTCTCGGACAAGGAACTGAGATACCGCCAGCGCTATGTCGACCTCGTCGTGAATCCCGACGTCCGTGAAGTGTTTGTGAAGAGGGCGAAAGTCGTCAGCTCGGTCAGGAGATTTCTCGACGAGCGCGGCTACCTCGAGGTGGAGACGCCTGTGCTGCAGCCGCTTTACGGCGGTGCCGCGGCGAGGCCGTTCACGACTCATCACAACGCGCTTGACTTCGACTTTTACCTGCGCATTTCCGACGAGCTATATCTGAAAAGGCTCATCGTCGGCGGCTACGAGGGCGTCTATGAGATCGGAAAGGATTTCAGGAACGAAGGGATGGACAAGTCACACAACCCCGAGTTCACGATGCTGGAGCTGTACGTAGCATACAAAGACTACAACTGGATGATGGAACTCGTCGAACGGATGGTTCATTCCGTAGCCTTGGGCGTCGCTGGGAGCGCAAAACTCACGGTCGGGAAAAACGAGATCGACTTCGCCCCGCCGTGGAAGCGGATCTCGATGCTGGACTCGATAAAGGAAGCGACAGGCGACGATCTTGACGGCAAATCCGAAAGCGAGCTGTCCGCAATCGCAAAAAAGCATCACGTCGAGGTCGATCTGTCGATGGGGGCAGGCAAGATTATCGATGCGATTTTTTCCGAACTTGTCGAGCCCAAACTCATACAGCCGACATTTATCACCGATTACCCGGTCGAAATGTCTCCGCTTGCGAAGCGGCACCGCTCGAAGCAGGGACTGGTCGAGAGGTTCGAGCTTATCTGCAACGGGCACGAGCTTGCAAACGCATTCAGCGAACTCAACGATCCGCTCGACCAGCGGTCGCGTTTCGAAGACCAGGCACGGCTTAAAGAGCGCGGCGATGAAGAGGCGATGGTCATCGACGACGATTTCCTGCGTGCCCTCGAGTACGGCATGCCGCCGACCGCCGGCCTCGGTGTGGGAATAGACCGTCTTACGATGATCCTTGCGGACCGCGATTCGATACGAGACGTGATCTTCTTCCCCCAAATGAAACCGGAAAAATAGCAGAAAGAAAAGCAACTTTTGAAGACTATCAACCTTGTCCTCGGGATTCACAACCATCAGCCCATCGGCAACTTCGATCACGTTCTCGAAGATGCGTACCGGAAGTCTTATAAGCCGTTCTTGGATGTACTCGCACGATTTCCCAAGATCAAGATCTCCCAGCACTATACGGGATACCTTCTCGAATGGCTCAAGAAGAATCACCCCGAGATTTTCACACAGCTTAAATCCCTCGTGAAGTCCGGCCAGGTCCAGATGATGACGGGAGGTTTCTACGAACCCATCCTTGCAGTAATACCCGATAAGGACAAGCTGGGACAAATACAGAAACTCAATGAGTACATCAAGAAACATTTTCGTACGGTGCCTACCGGTATGTGGCTCGCCGAACGCGTATGGGAGCAACACATTGTCAAGCCGATTGCGAAAAGCGGCGTCAGATGGGTGACGATAGACGACACTCACTTCAAGTACGTCGGGCTCAAGGATGAAAACCTCCTCGGATATTATGTGACCGAGGAGCAAGGGTGGATGCTTAACGTGTTTCCGATAAGCAAGACGATGAGGTACACGATTCCGTTCCAGCCGGTTGCGAAGACGATCGAATATCTTCGCTCGATCGCCACTGAAGACGGTTCCAGGATAGCAATCTACGCCGACGACGGCGAGAAATTCGGCGTTTGGCCGCACACATATAAACATGTCTACGAAGACGGCTGGCTCACCGATTTCCTCAAGGCTCTCGAAGACAATTCGGACTGGATAAACATCGTCCACTTCTCGGAAGTGATGGCCAAGGTAAAACCTATCGGTCGTGTATACCTGCAGAACGCGTCTTACGCAGAAATGCTTCAATGGGCGCTGCCGGAAGAGCTTTTCAGGAAGTACGAGGAATTCGAAAAGAAACTTAAGGCGGCCGACCTTTTCGAGAATTACGAGGAGTTTGTGCGCGGAGGATACTGGAGAAATTTCCTGGCAAAATATCCGGAAGTGAATAATATCCATAAGAAAATGATAAGGCTTTCGGAGCGCGCTCACGCAGTAAAACACAGGAGTGCCGCGGTGGAACGTGCACTTGACAGTGTCTGGGCCGCGCAGTGTAATGATCCCTACTGGCACGGCGTCTTCGGAGGCGTTTATCTTCCAAACCTGCGTTACCCGGTTTACAAAAGCCTGATCCAGGCAGAGACAATCCTGGACAAGATTGAGCACAAACCTAAGCTTACCGTGACGCCGGAAGACTTCGACATGGACGGGTCGAACGAAGTTCTCGTCGAGACAAACACACTGGATGCGTACTTCATGCCTGAGGTGGGCGCGGCGATGTTTGAGCTCGATTACAAGCCGATCCCGTTCAACTTCCTCGACATACTCAGCAGGCGGCCCGAGGGTTATCACGAGAAGCTCAGACGTGCTTCCGAAAAAAGCGCGCAAGCCGGAGAGGTCCTCAGCATCCATGACATCGTGACCTCGAAGGAGGCCGGCCTGGAAAAACTGCTCAACTATGACTGGTACAGGCGTGCCTCTTTCATAGACCATTTCATTGGAAACTCGACTCCCGAAGAGTTCGCTGCCGCGAAGTACAAAGAGCTGGGCGATTTCGTGGATAAGCCTTACCTGAAAAAGATATCGCATAAGAACGGGAAAGCCGCCATTCAGTTCACGCGAGACGGGACCCTCAAGGACGGGATAAATACACCCGTCAGAGTGACAAAGACCTTCGAGTTCAAGGAGAGTACCGGCACCATACTCTGTGCGTACAAAGTCCAAAACCTGGGGCCTTCTCCTGTGGGAGTTGATTTTGGAGTCGAGTTCAATTTCGGACTGATGGCCGGCGACGCGCACGACAGGTACTACACGATAAACAATGCAAAACCGGCAGACCCGCGTCTTAAAAGCGCCGGCACTACCGAAGCCGTCACTTCGGTTTCCCTGTCGGATGAATGGCAGGGCTTGCAGGCCACCGTCGAAGTGGACCGGCCGCTGACGCTCTGGAGATTTCCTATCGAGACCGTGTCGCTTTCAGAAGCGGGGTTTGAGAGAGTCTACCAGAGCTCCGTGGTTTTCCTCCATTCGCGAGTCCAGCTTGAGAAGGAATTCGACGTTGAGTTCAAGCTCACGCTCAGCAAGATAAGGTAGCTGGAGTCGTCTCATCAGTCGTTATTGGACCGGGGGCGCTCTTCTGTGCCATCTGTCATACGTTGCTTTTTGCGGAAAACAGGTTATTTTATATTGATTTGATTACCGATGTTGCCTCTTATTTGGAAATCGCAGCGAACGTAATTGAACCGGGAACTGTTGAAGAGGCCGGAGCAATCCTTTGAAAGGAAGTGAAATGAAGTTTTTCAAGAGCAAGCTGTCGACGACTGCCGCGATTCTGCTGGTGGCGGTGGGCATCCTGATAGGCACCCAGATACAGAATGTTTTCAGCGGCGACAACATATATGAACAGATCGAGAAATTCAAAGACGTTCTCAGTCTCGCGGATAAATACTACGTCGATAACGTCGATACGCAGAAGCTTGTCGATGCCGCTATCAACGGCATGCTGGGCCAGCTCGATCCGCATTCAGTCTACATACCGGCCAGAGATGTGCGCCAGATTTCCGAGGATTTCCGCGGCTCGTTCGACGGTGTCGGCATCGAATACGACGTCGTCAACGACACGCTGTTGGTCGTATCTCCCATCGCCGGCGGGCCGAGTGAAATGGTGGGGATCCAGGCCGGCGATAAGATAATCAGCATCGACGGCAAGTCAGCCATCGGTATCACGCGTGACGAGGTCCAAAAGAAACTCCGCGGTCCGAAAGGGACCAAAGTGACCGTTACCGTTGTGCGCGCCGGCGTCGACAAACCTCTCGAGTTCGAAATAATACGCGACAAGATACCGCTTTACTCCGTCACTGCGTCGTTTATGGCCAACAAGGAGGTCGGCTACATCTATATCAACAGGTTCGCCGAGACTACAGGCAAGGAGCTTGAGGAAGCCCTGACGAAACTGAAGGCTCAGGGAATGAAGGAGCTCGTGCTTGATCTCCGCGACAATCCCGGCGGGCTTCTCGATCAGGCCGTCAATGTCGCCAGTGAATTCATACCGGCAGGCAAGACGATTGTATACACGAAGGGCCGCATTCCCGAATCGAACGAGTACTTCACGTCGAACGGCGGTAATTACAACAAGATTCCGCTGATACTCCTGGTTAACGGCGGGTCTGCTTCCGCGAGCGAGATTGTAACCGGTGCCATACAGGACCTCGACAGGGGATTGGTCGTCGGTGAAACGACATTCGGCAAAGGTCTGGTGCAAAGGCAGTTCAGCCTCGACGATGGATCGGCGGTCAGGATCACGATCGCACGCTATTATACTCCGAGCGGCCGGCTGATCCAGCGTCCGTACGGAAAGAACCGCGCAAAATATTTCATGGAACCAGTCGAGGTGGACAGCAGCGAGAAGTCGGGTGCCAACCTGCAGCATACTCTCGAGAGCGATTCGGGCAGACCGGTATTCAAAACCGCAGACGGCAGAAAAGTTTACGGCGGTGGAGGAATAACGCCCGATTATATCGTTAAGATGGGAGACGTGCCTGAGTTCATTTACCAGTTTCAGGTGAAGAGAATATTCCTGGAGTATGTGGATAATCATGTGAGCCAGCACCAGGATCGAATGCGAAAAGAATACGGTGATGCGGCGAATTTCACCCGCGAGTTCCAGGTATCCGACAAAACGCTTGATGATATATACTCGAGAGCCGTGAAAGCCGGAATCAAAATAAAAAGGGAAGACTTCGACAAGAACATCAAGTACGTCGCCATGCTCCTGAAGGCGCAAATCGCCCGGAATATCTGGGGAAACGACGGCTGGTACAGGGTCGTCCTCACTCTGGACAATCAGTTCCAGAAAGCCCTGACACTTTTCCCTGAAGCTAAGCAAATAGCCGGCCTCGAATAGAGGGTGCCGGGATTTGACCTGGCGCCGGATCAACTCGGTGTGTTCAAAGACAGATACCGGCGTTTATATCAGGGTATGAGAGCGTAGTCCTTTGAAGAAATCCCCGGCATAATAACGGGACCCCTCGTGCGGGGATTTCTAGAATTGGACGCCGCGCACATTTGACATCCGAGTTGGTGCGGTGCATTCAAGGCATTCCCTTTGTCGGGACCACTTTGCATAATATAATCCCTAAATAGCCGTAAGAATCCGCGGGCGAAAGATACTGACATGGACTTTGACGTAAAAAGACTCAGAAGGAAAATCATCAGAATCACTGCAGCGATCGTCGCAACGGCCGGCGTATTGCTTTTGGTATTGAGAAGCGTA
>JAJYJD010000202.1 GCA_021789755.1 Bacteroidota bacterium | reverse complement strand
TGTGCACATGGAATGTGGACGGAAACGTGACCGTTGGAGATACAGCTGCCACCCTCAACACGATGGCCAGAATGGGACCTTTCTCGAGTGCCTCCACTTTAGGCAACAGCAGGATCGGTATTTTCAACGTCGGCGGCAATTTGACTTTCATTAATGGAGGAAGGTTGCAGGCGGGAACCAGCTCGACTGCGCCGTCGACCGGAGAAGTTGGCGAGATTAATCTCAAAGGTAACCTCACTCTCGATAAGACGGCAAAGGTCGCAGGCAACTCTAGCGGTATATTTGCCTTCAACTTCGTCGGGACTAAGCAGCAGACCGTTTCGCTCGGGGTGCCGATAGGTTACACTCCGAATTCAGGCGGTTACTTCCCGACTCCCACCGATACCATCGCTTCAGGGGCTACAGTTGTCTTCACGGGCGGGAGACCGTGGGGCGGTGCCAAGGCACCCGACTCGGCAGCGCATGGCTGGGGACAGTGGGTGGTGAACGGTAATCTGATGCTCAGCCCCACCGACAGTCTGATAGGTACAAAAGCGTTCTACCTCAATAATTCCGCCACGCTCGGGATCGGCAGCGTCGACGGAATTACGGCCGGTACTGCGGTTGGCGACACGGTTGGCAATATCCTCGTCACTGGAAAGCGGACCTTCTCGACCGGAGCCAATTATGTGTATGACGGTAGTTCCACGCAGGTAACCGGAGATGGACTGCCGGCGACGGTAAACGATCTGACCATCGACAATGCCGATACTGTAACACTTTTCCAATCAACTACCATCAACGGCACCCTTTATTTGGTGGCTGGTATCTTCGATAACACGATTCCGTTCACTCTGGGACCGAACGGGAAAATCTCGATCACAGGTGGAAAGCTACTAGTGCCAACTGCAATAAATCCGGTGAGCTCCAACCTTCCCGAACAGTTCTCGCTCGCTCAAAATTTCCCGAACCCGTTCAACCCCACCACCGAGATCCGTTTCGCGATCCCGGTATCAGGGTTCGTGACGCTGAAGGTGTACGACGTTTTGGGAAGACAAGTCGCAACGCTGGTGAACGAAAGGAAAGCACCGGGCGTGTATGAGGTCACATTTGACGGGAATTCTCTCGCGAGCGGAGTGTATCTCTACCAGGTGCGTTCAGGGAATTACATTTCGACGAAGCGAATGATGCTAATCAAGTAACGAACGACAGATGTCAGTGAGTGACTGCGAATGGTTACCAGAAGCAGGGCAGTCATCCGGCAGTCACTCATTGTCATTTCTTGTACCGGTTCGTACCTAGTTAAATGCCGTGCTTAACGTTGGAGCTGAATTGTTCAAAAGTAAATCAATAACCTCCGTCCTTCTTCCAGCCGTCTTTATTCTCGGTTTGAGTTCAATTTCTTCCGGTCAGGTAACAAAGGACGAAGTCAAAAAGTATACTTCGAATCTCCCGTTCAGGATGTCCGAGATCAAGTTGCCCGAATTTCCGGATAAGGTTTTCAGCATCGAGAGTTACGGGGCGGTCGGCGATGGCCAAATGTTGAACACGGAAGCTTTCAGGAAAACCATCGACGCCTGCTCGAACGCCGGCGGAGGGACAGTGGTCGTTCCTCCGGGATTGTGGCTTACGGGCCCGATCGAACTGAAGAGCAACGTGAACCTGCATCTGAAGCGCGGGGCTCTTGTCCTCTTCAGCCGAAACCATGACGACTACCCCATAATAAAATCACCGACCAGGGGGTTTGTCGTGGCTTCTCCGGTCTACGGATTTAGTCTCAATAACGTCGCCATAACGGGCACCGGCCTTCTCGACGGATCGGGAATTACCTGGCGGCCGGTAAAGAAAGCGAAAGTCACGTCTTCGATGTGGAAGGAATTGACCAAATCCGGCGGGGTGGTCACCGACGACGGCAAAATGTGGTGGCCTTCTGAGCAGGCGGCAAACGGCGCCCAGTATCTCCGAGAGTTGAGGGAAAAGAAAAACAAGAAAGACTTCACTGCCGAAGATTTCCTTCCGGCGCGCGATTTCATGAGGCCGATTCTCCTTCTCCTCAGCAAGTGCAAGAACGTGCTGGTGGACGGAGTCACTCTCCAGAACTCACCCGCATTTGCAATGTATCCCGATCGATGCGAGGATGTCGTGATCAGGAACGTGAAAGTGAACAACGAGTATTGGGCGCAGAACGGCGACGGCATCGACATCGCATCGAGCAAGGACGTTCTGGTATACAACTGCACAGTTACGGCGGGCGACGACGGAATTTGTATGAAGTCGAGCCGGGATAAATCCGGCAACGCTGCGCTTCAGAACATTGTTATTGCCGACTGCGTCGTTTACCATGCGCACGGCGGTTTCGTAATCGGAAGCAACACAGACGGCGGGATGGAAAATATCAGCGTGAAGAACTGCGACTACGTGGGCACGGACATCGGCTTGAGGTTCAAAAGTGGGAGGGGCAGGGGAGGAATTGTCAGAAATATCTACATCAGCAATATCTATATGAAGGATATAGTAAACGAAGCCATACTATTCGATACATACTATGAAGAATCTCAGCGTGACACCGGGCCGCAGCCGGTCACGGAGAAAACTCCGGTCTTCAAAGATTTTCACATCGACAGCATCTTCTGCAACGGCGCCAGGCAGGCGGTGAGAGTGGCTGGCTTGCCTGAGATGCCCATTGAAAACATCAGCATCTCGAATTGCGTCATATCGGCGGACAGAGGCTTCACATCCGAATTTGCTTCGGGATTCAATCTGCGGAACGTAAAGATCTTTCCGAAAACCGGCGATATCTACTCGCTGAAGGACACCAGGGACTTCGTTCTCGACAAGGGATTTTGTCCGGCAAATACGGGAGTCTTTATGAAAGTGGAAGGGAAGGAGACCGCCCGAATCAAGATTTTGAATACCGATCTTTCTCCCGCGAAGACCCCGGTCGAATATGGTCCGGATGTCGAGCAGGGTGCCGTGACTCAGAAGTAGTTTGAAATGGGAAAACCAATGACTTCACATACAGGAAAAGAGTTCCGATCTAGGCTCGCTGCATTTTCGATTGCGCTTACGGTACTGACACTTGCAGTGTTCACCCCCGGGTTGAGCGATTTCGCGTCGACCTGGAAACAGACGAAGCCGGCAGATGCTTCAGGTTGGAGCCGGGTCCCGCAAATCCTCAAACGGATCGTGCCGCCGGGTTTCCCCGATAAGAATTTCCTCGTCACCGATTACGGCGCGGTCAGCGGCGGCAAGGCGCTTTGCACAGAAGCCTTCGCGAAAGCGATCGAAGCATGCAGCAAAGCCGGAGGAGGTCATGTCGTCGTCCCGAAAGGAATATTCCTCACCGGCGCAATTCATCTGATGAGCAACGTCGATTTACATCTCTCTGAGGGTGCTGTAGTCAGGTTTAGCACCGACCCGAAAGACTATCTGCCGGTCGTACGCGTAAGATGGGAAGGATCCGACGCGATGAATTACTCTCCTCTTATTTATGCTTTCGGTCAGGAGAATATCGCGTTGACGGGAAAAGGCTTGTTGGACGGATCGGCGGACAGCTTGCACTGGTGGCCCTGGAAGAAACTGGCCAATCAGCCGGACAGCCGTCCGCGTCTCATGAAGCTCAACGACGATAAAGTGCCGGTAGACAAGAGAATCTTCGGAGAAGGATATTACCTGCGGCCTACATTCGTGGAATTCTTTAAATGTAAAAATGTACTTATTAAAGATGTCCGGCTTGAAAAAGCGCCCTTCTGGTTCCTCCATCCCGTCTTTTGCACGAACGTGACGATAGAAGGCATCGAGACGAACAGCAACGGGCCTAATACCGACGGATGCGACCCCGAATCATGCAACGATGTGTTAATTCAGAATTGCATATTCAACGACGGCGACGACTGTATCGCTATAAAATCGGGAAGGAATAGTGACGGTCGATTGGCGGACGCACCCGCGAAGGACATTGTCATCAGGGACTGCAAGATGAAGGACGGTCACGGCGGTGTCTCAATAGGAAGCGAAATATCGGGCGGGTGCTCCGATGTCTATGTCGAGAACTGCAAGCTGAGCAGCCCCAACCTGGATCAAGGGCTCCGAATAAAATCGAACGCCAAGAGAGGCGGGGTCATCGAGAACATCTACGCGCGCAATCTTGAAATAGGACAGGTTAAAGAGGCGATTGTCAGAATTACTATGAACTACGATCCGCCGGAAGCTAAGGGCTACAGTTATTATCCGGTTATGAAGAACATCGTCGTCGAGAATGTCGCCAGCCGGAAGAGCACTTACGGGTTATACTTCGACGGACTCCCACAATCCAAAATAGATGGAGTCGAGATCAAAGACTGCAAATTCGACGGAGTCAGGAAGGGCGACAACGTCACCAACACAGTTGGGTTGAAGCTCGAGCACTTTTACATAAACGGAAAACTCGTGAAGGAGTGATTCAATTCTGCCGGCACTTGTAACGAATCAGGAATATCATGCCTAAGGTTATGCGGTGTTTTTCAGTGTTGGTCTTAATGTCGGTCGCGGCTGCGGCCCAGACTACTCTCTACGTTTCTCCGGCCGGCAGCGATTCCAATCCGGGCACCATCACCCAGCCGCTCCTGACGATTTCGAAGGCGATGTCGCTGGCGACGGCGGGTACCACGATTTACCTGCGGGGCGGCACGTACAATATTTCCAGCACACTCGGCGCCGGCGTCAGCGGAGTCGCGGGGAATCGCATCAATTTGTGGGCGTATCCGGGTGAGGCTCCGATCCTCGATTTCTCCGGAGAGAGTTACTCCTCAACCTCGCGCGGGATTGAACTGAAGAGAAATTACTGGTATCTGAAGGGCCTCGATATCAGGAATGCCGGCGACAATGGGATCTTCATTTCGGGCGCAAACAACATCGTCGAGGACTGCAGCGTGTCGTATTGCAAAGATACCGGTATACAGATCAGCAGCGGCGGGAGCTATAACTATATTCACAACTGCGACGCGTTCGACAACAACGACCCCGCCACGCAGGGACAGAACGCCGACGGAATCGACGCGAAACTTGCGGCGGGACCGGGCAACGTCATAAGAGGCTGCAGAGTCTATGACAATGCCGACGATGGCTACGACTGCTATGGGACTGCTAACCGCGTCGTGTTCGACAGCTGCTGGGCTTTCCACAACGGCTATAATCTTTGGGGCATTCAGGGTTTCACAGGCAACGGCAACGGTTTCAAGCTCGGAGGCAACGATTCGATTGGACCTCACATCGTCACCAACTGCGTGTCCTTCGACAACGTCGTGAAAGGTTTCGACCAGAACAACAACATGGCCGGCATAACGCTTTATAACTGCACCGCTTTCAGGAACGGCACTTACAATTACTCGTTCCCGTATGCTCCTTTAGTCGGTGTCGATACGCTGATGAACGACCTTTCCTATGAAGCGGGCCAGAGCGACGCGAGGATAATCGCAGGAGCGGTCGTGGATTCGAACAGCTGGCAGAATCACACCGTGACAGATGCCGACTTCCTGAGTCTCGACACGTCCCTTGCCAGGCTCCCGAGGCTCTCCGATGGGTCTCTGCCGGCTACTCCTTTTCTCAGACTGGCACCGGGAAGTTCACTCATCAATGCCGGCATAAATGTCGGCATAGCGTACACCGGCAGTGCTCCCGACATCGGTGCCTTCGAAAGTGAAACCGGACCTGTCATCTTCGCTTCGAACGGAAAGGGGGGCGGCGATTGGGACTCAACTTCGACCTGGTCGGGAGGAGTGGTTCCTGATTCGGCAAACTATGTCGTTATCCTGACCGGTGACTCAGTCATCGTCAGCACCCTCGACTCTGCGGACGCGGGTCAGCTCACGGTTCTCGCGAACGGAAAGCTGAGCGTCATTGGCTCGATCAAGGTGCGAGGCGAATTCTCGATGCTGCCGGGCGCCTTCTACTACAACCGCAGCACAGATGTGCCTTCGTTCCCGGCCGCCGGTTCATACTATATCGATGCCGGGAGCAACTACGTCCATACCGGGGCTGCCGGGAGTTTTATCGGAGGAGCCGGATATGATTCCACCTTCGGCAACGTGATCGTTCTCAGAAGCGGGACGACGTGCGGAGCCAGCCTTACGATAAACGGCAGCCTGATAATTGAAACCGGCGCGCCGACAAACACATTTCTAGCAACGAACGCGACTTTGAATCGCAGTCTTACTCAGACAGTAAATGGAAACGTTGACGTGATCAGCGGTCAGTGGTCGTGCGTGGACGGAGGGAACGACCTTACCGGAACCTGGAACGTCGAAGGAAACGTCACCGTCGGCGATCCATCGACCGCCCCGGGAACGGCATGCATGGCCCCGTTCACGAATTCGAGCAGCACTCACAGGCTGGGAATATTCAACATCTCTGGGAGCCTGAGTTTCATGAACGGCGCCAGGCTTCAGGTCGGGAGCAGCACGACTTCAACTTCGACGACTGAAACAGGACTCATTAATCTCGGCGGAAACCTGACGATAGACTCCTCGGCTTCCTTCGCCACAAATTCCATCGGCGTCTTCGCTCTGAATTTTGTCGGGCC
>JAJYJD010000201.1 GCA_021789755.1 Bacteroidota bacterium | reverse complement strand
AGTCTCCGGCTTGAGAACCTCCGTTACCTTATCCGCCATACCGAGCCGCTTGATGCCGGCGAAAGCCAGGATCATCCCGGCGAAACCTTCAGCCTCCATCTTCCTGAGACGAGTGTTGAGATTGCCCCGAATGTCGACGATGTTCAGATCGCTTCTGAGGTGCATTAGCTGCGAACGCCGCCTCAGGCTCCCGGTCGCCACGGTCGACCCCTTTGGGAGTTCGAGGAGCTTCATGCCATCCTGAGCTATCAATGCGTCGCGGACATCCTCGCGGGCACTGAAGGCGATAATCTTCAGCCCTTCAGGCAGCTCGGTCGGGAGATCCTTCAGGCTGTGCACCGCGCAGTCTATTTCCTTGTCGAGGAGCGACTTCTCAATTTCTTTCGTAAATAATCCTTTGTCGCCGATCTTCGAGAGCGGGGAGTCGAGTATCCTGTCTCCGGTCGTCTTTATCTTCACAATCTCAGCGGTGACTTCAGGATGGTTCGCCCGGAGATACTCGGCGACCGCGTTGGCCTGGAACAGGGCCAGCTGGCTTCCCCGCGTTCCGATCCTGATCCGTCGCCGCCTCGCGGGGCTAGCTTTTTTCATCTTCATCCAGCCCGAACAACGACTTCAGCATTTTTACCCGGTCGACCATGGAGATCCCGTTTTCCGCGTTCTTGAGGTTAGTCATCGGCTCGTGGAGTATTTTGTTGACAAGCGACCGCGTGACTTCCTCGACTATCTGCAGGTCCGCATCTTTCATCTTCCCTTTGTGGCGGTCAATTTCTTCTTCGCGTATCCGTTCGATCTTGTCGCGCAACATCTTGATTGTCGGGCCGACTTCGAGGGAATTGTACCACTTCATGAAGTCGTTGAGCTCTTCGTCGAGCAGTCTCTGCACCGCCACGATCTCCGCACGTCTCATCTGCATGTTATTTTCGACTATCATGTTGAGCGAGTCGATATCATTCAGGAAGACGTTCGAGACCTTCCTGACTGCCGGATCGACATTTCTCGGGACGCCGATATCGATTATCAGAAGCGGATTGATTTCCCGACCCTTCATTGCCGCGGCGACCATCTCGCGCGTGAGAACGTATCCGGAACCGCCGACACTGGAAATGACAATTTCCGCCTGCGGCAGTTTCTCGCTCAGTGCATCCAGCTGAACCGCCTCGCCTAATCCGATCTCATCTGCAAGGTTCTTCGCCCGTTCGAGCGTCCTGTTCACAATAAAGAGGCGCCCTATCTCCTTCGGCTTCAGGTCCTTCGCGGCCAGCTCGGCGGTTTCGCCCGCACCGATCAGCAGCGCAGTTCTTCCTTTGAGACTCCCGAATATTTTCTCTGCCAGCTCGACGGCCGCATAGCTGACCGACACGGCGCCTTCGGAAATTTTCGTCTCCGCTTTTGCGCGCTTGCCGGCTTTCAGTGCCATCTGACACGCATGGTGCAGCAACGATCCCACCGTGCCAAGCTCTACTCCGGTATTGTAAGCTTCCTTCAGCTGCCCCAGGATCTGAATATCTCCCAGCATGAGAGAGTCGATCCCGGAAGCGACGGCAAAGAGATGCCGGACCGCTTCGAAACCCTCGTAAGTCTCGAAACCGACCTCCACTTCACCATCGGCGAGCTTTTTCCCTTCCCGCACGAGGCGGTACAGCTCATCGTGAGTCTTCGGAGTTGAGGCGGGTATCATGTAGAGCTCCGTCCTGTTGCACGTGGAAACGATCATGGATTCCCGTGCTACGGAGTTCAGCTTCTCCGAGATTTCCCGGATTTCTTCGGAACTGTAAAATATTTTCTCGCGGGCTTCGACGTTTGCGGTCCTGTGGTTGATCGAAACCGCGGTAAGTCTGAACATTTTAATTCAGTTTATTTGCAATCGCTGAATGGCAGGTGGAGTATAAATAACCTGGCTGTCATCCATCTATTTGAAGTTATGAAAGCTTGGCAAAAACACATTTACGACGACCATAGATGCAACTGTTAAAAGAAAACCGACCATCGATACAATTATGACGGTTCGCCCGGTCCATCTCATCAAACGTTTCGAAAGAAGCGCGAAGAAGTATATGACCCATACAATATCGGTAATGATCAGCTTCGGGTCCGAGTACGAGAAGTCATCTATAGTCTTCGGAAGCCAGACGTAGCCTACCAGAATAACGACAGAAAGAAAGATGAATCCGAGGACGATCGACGCGTAACTCAACCTCTCCAGAGTCTTGAGATCGGGCAGCTTCCGGTACACGATTCCAAACTTGCTTGATCTGATCTCGTGATACATCATCAGATACAGCCCTCCGTAGACCGCCGCGATTGCCAGCGCGCTGTAACCGAGCATGGCGCTCCCGACATGAAGCCCGAGAACGCTCGATTTCAACACCGGATTGACATGCACCTCGGTTTTTACGAACGCGGCAGAAATCACTTCAAACAGAAACGCAAGTGAAATGATAAAGAGGCCCGTTTCCTTTACTTTTGTTCTTATCTCGATGTAAACGTACGCAAGACCTATCGTGAACGAAACGACACTCATTATCTCAAAGACGGACGTCGTCGGCGGATGTCCCTCCAGGAGTGTCTGGCTGACCAGGTATATTATATGCACAATCAGCGTGCCGATCAGGAAACGCGTTCTATTCCTGATTCCGAAGGGCTCATCGAGGAAAAATGCCAATCCGTAGAGGAATATTGTAAACAAGTAGAGAATGGGAAGCGAAATTTTCAGCAAATCCACGAAATATTCGAGCATCATCGTTCAAGTTAGCCAAGGGTCTCCCAAACTTCAACCCCGCGGCAGGCGCCGGGATCACAGGGCCGGCACGAAACCCTTGACTTCAATGCTGCTTGCCGATAAATTTAACCAAGAATGAAGTACTTGCTGATAGGATTCGCGTTTATCTTAACTGCCTTTGCGGCTGCTTCTACCGTCACGTTCTCGGATGTTGGCGCCAAAAGCGAGTCTGACGGAGTACTCGTTCAATGGACTACTTCGCAGGAGGAGGGGATAAAGGACTTCGCCATCGAGAAGGCGTCACAGATCGGAGATGGCTTCTTCGCAATTGGAACTGTAAGTCCCGCCGGTGCCGGCAACAGTTACCAGTTTGAGGACAAGGCGATCTATAAGACCTCTTCCTCATCTCTCTTCGTGTACCGGATCCGCGCAGACGGCACCGACAACAGTGTCACCTACTCGAAGCTCATCCCCGTAACGTACGAATTCTCGGGCCTCTCGGGCGTAGCAAGACGGACATGGGGCAGCATCAAAGCAATGTTTAGATGAATTTTCGAACAGAGGCTCCTACGGGTCGTGGGATTCAAGCCAGACCACCCGCCGGACTTCTGACCTTCATTTTCATCAGCGTACTTCTCGCCGCTTCACAATCCTTTTCAAGATCGATCTTCACATACACCAGCGAGCCCACTATACGGGTTTGCCTGTCCGAAGACAGGAGGAGCCTCGCCCTCCATTTCGACGGAAACTATAAATTGACATATCAGAACGTGGGGATCGCCGCTCTGGGGAACTCTTCGGTGTCGTTTTACTTCTCCCAACAGGGAACCCCCGTAGCGTCTCTGCCAAATCAACAGATCAAATTCTTCTCCCCGATAACGATAGAACCGGCGGATTCCCCGGCGTCACCTCTTTCTGCAAGTGATCCGGAAGGTGTAATTTTCAGTCTGCAGACATATCCTGGTACAATGGAAATTGTCCCGCAAAACAACGGCACTTTCCGATTGATAAACACTCTCCCTCTTGAGACGTACCTGAGAGGGGTTGTGCCAAACGAGCTCGTCAACAACCTCAAGCCCGACGAATTGCAGGCATGCATGGCACAGGCGATCGCCGCGAGGAACTACGCGTTTTTCAGAATGAGCAATATCGATTCGTTCGCGAACGGGCCGACCTCCAAGGGATTCGATGTGTATGCGGACACCAGGGATCAGGTCTACTCGGGAATTGAGAGATATAAATCGCTCGCCGACAGTGCCATAGAGTTTACATCGGGCATGATCGTCGAATATGACGGACAACCTGCAAGATGCTTCTTCCATTCTACCTGCGGCGGCCATACAGAGAGCGTACAGAACGTCTGGCAGGGACAGCCGGCCCTGCCGTATCTGCAGGGGGTGTCGGACACCGACTCGGCAACGGGGGAACCGTTCTGCATTTACAATCCGAATTTCTACTGGACGGTAAACTTCTCCGGCCGCGAATTGACCCGGCTCGTCAAAGCCAATCTCGCCGCGGCGAATCCCATGTACGCCTCGAAGCCCGTAAACGGAAGCGTCGAGTCCGTTAAGGTCCTCAACCGGTACCCTTCCACGAGGATCGACACGCTCGAGATAACAATGGACGACGGCAACACTTACTACGTGCGGGGCGACCGGACAAGATACCTATTCAAGACAGGCGACGGAGTGATCCTCCGAAGCAGCATGTTTAAATTGACGCTGCTG
Source organism: Bacteroidota bacterium (assembly GCA_021789755.1). Classification (GTDB taxonomy): domain Bacteria; phylum Bacteroidota; class Ignavibacteria; order Kryptoniales; family JAKASW01; genus JAKASW01. Next base: position 2,114 of record JAJYJD010000201.1, on the reverse strand, counting down.
CGCAATTACGGCGGAGGAATCAGGAAGCTCATAATAAAGGGACAGGGCAACGGGCACGGCGTCGGCATGTGCCAGTGGGGGGCGCTCGGCATGTCCCGCCTCGGCTACACATACGCACAGATTCTGGAACATTATTACCCCGGGACGGTAATTGAGAAAGTATATTAGGAGAATGTTGAATTTTAAATTCTTAATTCTTTATTGAAACGAAGTATGAATCCCAGATCACCCGTCAATTACTTCCGGGAATTAATTCAACATTCAAAATTTGTAATTTAGAATTCTCAATAAACGGTATGAACCTCCCTCACTTTTACCTCGCCTCCAAATCGCCGCGACGCCGGCAGATCCTCGAAATGGTCGGAATGAAATTCACGCTCCTCGATATCGAAGTGGACGAGGACAACCACTTTGCCGACAACCCGGAGGAGTACGTCATGAGTCTTTCGGAAAAGAAAGCGCGCGAAGCGTCGACAAGAATAAAGGCGGGGATTGTCGCAACTGCCGACACGATAGTCTATATCGACGGCAAGGTCCTGAACAAACCGCTTGACGCGCAGGATGCCCGCGGAATGCTTACAACCCTGAGCGGGCGGACCCACACCGTTTACACAGGATTCACTCTCCTCGAAGTACCGGGAGGAAAATGCGTGAGCGAATGCGGTGCGACACAGGTGACGTTCAGAAAGCTTGAGAGCGAAGAGATAGAGGAATACATCGGGTCCGGCGCGCCGTTCGACAAGGCCGGAGCTTACGGAATTCAGGATGATCTGAGCGCCCTATTCGTGGAAAGAATCGACGGCGATTTCTACAACGTTGTTGGACTGCCGCTGCCGAAGTTTTATCTTGCACTGAGAAATTTCTCCGGCGCAAAGCGTTAAGGGCACTAAATGGTCAGGCGGTCTTCGTTCATGAAGCTATCCACAAGAAATGCTGAAAAAACTCAGGGCTAAGCTTTTCATTTCAATAGCCATAGCGGCCGTAATCGGCGTAGCTTTTTCCATTTACGCCAATACGGGGGAATTGAAGAAGACGATCGAGACTTTTTCATACGGGCTTCTCCCTCTCATCCTTTGCCTTTCGCTCGTCAACTATCTGGTGCGCTTCGTGAGGTGGCAGTACTATCTGAGGGCGCTCGAGATAAATATACCGCGTTCGGAGAGCTTCGGAGTCTTCCTGTCTTCCCTTTCGATGTCGGTAACACCGGGAAAGATGGGGGAAGTCCTGAAGTCCTATTTCCTCAAATCGCTCCATTCCGTCCCGATAAGCAGGTCCGCACCGATTATCCTGGCAGAGAGAATTACCGACTTCCTCGCCCTGCTCATCATTGCGGTGGTCGGCGCTTACAGCATCGGTCACGACAAGAAGTTCATATTGGCTTTCGCGCTCATCCTCATCCTCGCAATTTCGGTCATCGCAAACAGGTCGCTTTCCATGAAAATCATCGGATTCGCCGAAAGAATGCCGCTGATATCCCGCTGGATCAAACTGATACATACCGCTTACGAGAGCTCGCACACGCTTCTTTCCGGACGGGTGCTCGCCGTCTCGACTTTGCTTGGACTTGTTGCCTGGTTTTCCGAGTGCGTCGGGTTTCTGCTGGTGCTCGACGGTGTGAACGTACATTTTAAACTCCTGTCCGCTTCTTTCATCTATGCATTCTCGACGGTCATGGGAGCGGTATCATTCCTTCCGGGCGGGCTTGGCGTAACCGAGACTTCTTTAGCCGGACTCCTTATATTTGCGAAGGTACCAAAAGATGCCGCCATAGCCGCCACCTTCATCGTCCGCGGCGCAACGCTCTGGTTCGCTGTCATAATTGGAGCCGGAGTGCTATCTTACATGCAGAAGCGGTATTCACCGGCTCTCAACGGCAAACCGGATAACAACTGATGCCGTGATCCCGAAGGAATGACCTTCCTCGGGTCTGGAGGCACATTTAGATAGAGTCACCGGGCGGCGCTTACCATGCGTTTGAACCCGGCAAGAACGAAAGGAATGCGATGGAAAGTCGGAGCGATTCCGAAAACGGCCGGAAGAAAATTCGCGTCCTGGTCGCGAAGGCAGGATTGGACGGACATGATCGCGGCGCGAAGGTCGTTGCAGCCGCACTC
>JAJYJD010000200.1 GCA_021789755.1 Bacteroidota bacterium | reverse complement strand
GAACTCGGAAAGTCCCGGTACAGTACGCGAAGAGAGTGGTAGGGAGAAAAGTGTACGGCGGTGTTACCCAGTATATTCCGATCCGGGTGAACACGGCCGGTGTCATGCCGATCATCTTCGCGCAGTCGATAATGTTCGTACCGCAGACGATACTGACATTCTTTCCGAATAACGAGTTCATGCAGAGCATTGCCGGATATTTCTCGTTTACGTCATTCGTGTATTCGTTCATTTACGCGCTGATGATTATTTTCTTCACTTATTTCTATACTGCGATTGCTTTCAACCCCACTGACGTTGCCGATAATATGAAGAAACAGGGCGGGTTTGTGCCGGGTATCAGACCCGGGCAGCATACCGCCGACTTCATTGACAACATCCTTACGAAGGTGACGCTTCCGGGTTCGATATTCCTCGCGATCATCGCCATACTGCCGGCGTTCATGGTGAGGTTCGGAATCAGCCAGAGTTTTGCGTCGTTCTTCGGAGGTACGAGTTTGCTGATCATAGTGGGAGTCGGGCTTGATACGGTGCACCAGATCGAATCGCAGCTTGTGATGCACCATTATGACGGTTTCATGAAGACAGGGAAACTCAAGAGCCGCCGTTATTCCTGATTTTTGATGATTACTGTAAAGACACCGCGCGAAATAGAGTTGATGCGTGAGGTGGGCAGAGTGGTCGCCGGCATCCTGGAAACTGTCGGGAAGCGCGTGAAACCCGCGGTTACCACGGAAGAGCTGGATCGGATCGCAGAAGATTATGTTCTTTCACAAAATGCAAAACCCGCGTTCAAGGGTTACGGTTTCGACAAACGGAACCTGTTTCCTGCGACGATCTGCCTGTCGATAGACGATCAGGTCGTTCACGGGATACCCGGCCCGAGGAAGTTGGAGGAGGGCCAATTGCTCTCAGTCGATGTCGGTGCCATAAAGGACGGCTACTATGGAGACGCTGCGATGACGTTCGCCGTCGGAAACGTTGCCGAAGAGAAGAAAAAGTTGATGGAAGTGACAGAGAAGGCGCTGTACATAGGGATTGAGCAAGCCGTTGCCGGGAATCACGTCGAAGATATTTCCCAGGCTGTTCAGGATTACGTCGAATCGAACGGCTTCTCGGTGGTACGGGATCTTGTCGGACACGGAATCGGGACAAAGCTTCATGAGGATCCTCCTGTTCCGAACTACGGGAAGAAAGGCAAGGGACCTCTCTTGAGGACCGGTATGACGATTGCGATCGAGCCCATGGTAAATGCGGGAACATACAGAGTATATACAGCAAGAGACGGTTGGACGGTCTATACATCGGACGGCAAGCCGTCAGCTCATTTTGAACATACTGTCGTTATCACAGATGGAAAACCAGAAATACTGACTGCTTCCAATGGCTAAACAAGGACAGATTAAAGTCGACGGCACAATAAGCGAGACACTGCCCAACGCAACGTTTCGTGTGAAGCTTGAGAACGGCCACGAAATCCTGGCGCATATCTCGGGAAAAATGAGAATGAACTTCATCAAGATTCTTGTCGGAGATAAGGTGACGGTAGAGCTTTCGCCGTACGACCTGACCAAAGGCAGAATCGTTTATCGTTACAAGTGAGGAATTGAAAAAATGAAAGTCAGAGCATCGGTGAGGAAGCTTTGTGACAACTGCAAGATTATTAAGCGCAAAGGCGTTGTAAGAGTGATTTGCAAGAAGAATCCCAAGCACAAACAGCGCCAGGGATAATAAAGGAGAAACAAGTTGGCGAGAATCGCAGGAGTAGATTTACCGAAAAACAAGCGGGCCGAGATCGGCCTGACTTACATTTATGGAATCGGCCACGCCTCGGCTCTCGGCATACTCGAGAAGGCCGGGGTTGATGCCGGGAAGCGCGTCGGCGATCTCAGTGACGAAGAAGTCGCGAAGATCCGCCAGGTGATCACTTCCGAATACAAGGTGGAAGGTGCACTCAGAAGCGACACTCAGATGAACATCAAGAGACTGATGGACATCGGGAGCTACCGCGGTTTGCGTCACCGCAAGGGCTTGCCGGTGAGAGGCCAGCGCACGAGGACGAATTCCCGCACGCGCAAAGGCAAGAGGCGCACTGTGGCAGGTAAGAAGAAGATCGCGGCAAAGAAGTAAAGCATAGGAGGTTTTTGAGTTGTCAAAGGCAGCAGGAAAAAAGCGGAAAAAAACATCTGTCGATGCGCACGGTATAGCGCACATAAAGGCGACATTCAACAATACCGTCGTCGCGCTGACGGACATTTACGGCAACGTCGTGTCGTGGTCGTCCGCAGGCAAGATGGGATTCAAGGGATCGAGGAAGAGCACTCCATACGCGGCCCAGTCCGCCGGAGAGGCTGCGGCCAAAGAAGCGTCGAGTCTCGGCATGAAGAAGGTCGAAGTCCTCGTCAAAGGTCCGGGATCCGGGCGCGAAGCTGCCATCAGATCGCTGCAGACAGGCGGACTCGAGATAACCAGTATCCGCGATGTGACGCCGATTCCGCATAACGGCTGCCGTCCTCCAAAGAGACGTCGAGTTTAATTAAAATTTTTCGGAGTTGTAAATGGGAAGATATGTAGAAGCGAGTTGCAGACTGTGCAGAAGAGAAAGACAGAAACTGTTCCTGAAAGGTGTAAAATGTTACACGGATAAGTGTCCGCTCGAAAGGCGGAACTATCCTCCGGGTCAACACGGTCTGCGGAGGCGCCAGAAAGTAAGTGAGTACGGAGTCCAGCTCCGCGAGAAACAGAAAGTGAAACGCATGTACGGTGTCTTCGAGCAGCAGTTCAGGAACTACTTCGAGATGGCTACTCACCAGAAGGGAAGGACAGGCGAGAACCTCCTCAGGCTTCTTGAGCGGAGGCTGGACAATGTGTTGTTCAGATTGGGCTTCGCCCCATCCAGAAAGGGAGCGCGGCAGCTCGTTCTCCATGGACACTTCCTCGTGAACGGCAAGCACGTCGATGTCGCTTCTTATCTCGTGAAAGCAGGAGATGTCATTAAGGTTGCCGAGCGCAGTAATCAGCTCGATGCCATACATTCCTCACTCAAGAGGATAAAAGACGGTATGTTGCCATCATACCTGCAGCTCGACAAGGCGCAGTTGACTGGCACATTCCTGCAGGTTCCCGAACGCTCACAAATACCGCTGCCGGACGTAAATGAGCAATTAATCGTAGAACTGTACTCGAAGTAACATATCGCGGTGAGGGAAGGCGTTTCCCGAACGAGCAATTGAGAAATTTAATTGAGGTGAAAATCTAATGAGCGCTGTGAAATTGCAAATGCCAGAAACAATTGTCCTGGATCAGTCCAGTTATAGCAACACTTTCGGTCGTTTTTTAGTGGAACCGCTCGAACGCGGTTACGCCACTACGTTGGGTAACTCGTTCAGGAGAGTACTCCTGTCCTCCATCCCCGGGTGGACCTTCACCCATTTCAGAATTCCAGGCGCGCTGCACGAATTTTCCACCATCAAGGGAGTTTCGGAAGACCTGGTCGATTTCACGCTCAACCTGAAGGGCGTTCGCATAAAGCTGATCGACAAGAAGATCAACAAAATAAGTCTGAAGTTGAAGGGACCGATGGATTTCACCGCCGAGGAAATTCAGCGCCAGTATCCACAGATAGAAGTCCTCAACCCGGACCACCATATCGCAACACTGAGCGATTCGAGGGAAATCGAGGTGGAATTGCGGATAAGCCGCGGCAAAGGATACGAACCTGCGGAAGACCATAAGCTCACCGAAGCGCCTGAAGACTTGATTTCGGTCGACGCGTTGTTTTCGCCGATAAGGAACGTGAGATTCTTCGTCCAGCCGACCGGCATTGGAGAAAAGACCACACTTGAAAGGCTGACGCTCGAAGTCGAGACCGACGGTTCGATCACTCCTGAAGATGCAGTTACGACCGCGGCAAAAATGCTGCAGGATCACATCCAGCTTTTCCTTAATCTCGGAATTCACCAGGAAGCTACCGAGGAAGGTTCTGCGCAGGAAGAGGAAGCCGCCCGCATCAGGAAGCTGCTTAAAATGTCGGTCGACGAACTGGAACTCTCGGTTCGCGCCCATAATTGTCTGAAGGCGGCTAACATACATACGATCTCCGAACTGGTGAACAAGGACGAGGCGGAGCTCCTGCGTTTCAGAAACTTCGGGCGCAAGTCGCTGGCTGAGCTCGCGGAGAAGATCGGAAGCATGGGCTTGAATTTCGGAATGGACGTCAGCAAATACTTGAAAGACGAGAACGAGTAAGCGGAGTTTATAAGAATGAGACATCTGAATTCGGGAAGAAAACTGAAAAGAACGGCTCCCCATCGCAAAGCGCTCATGGAGTCTTTGGCGACGAGCCTCATACTATACAAGCAGGTCAAGACTACGCTGGCTAAGGCGAAGGAAACGCGGGTATTCATCGAGCCTCTTATCACGAAAGCCAGAAAGGACAGCGTGCCGGCCCGTCGGCAGGTTTCGCGATTTATAAAGGATAGGGAAGCTTTGAAGATTTTGTTTTCTGAGATCGCTCCGAAGGTCCAGGACAGGCCGGGCGGATACACGAGAGTCGTGAAGCTGGGCCAGCGCCACGGGGACGGCGGCGAAGTGGCAATCATCGAGCTGGTGGACTTTAACGCAGCCGATGAAGCCGAAAAGCGCCGGAAACCCGCGAAAGAAAAGGAAGCCGCGCCCGAAAAAGAAGTGAAAGAGGAAGCGAAAGCGGAGTCGACCCCCGCTCAGTAGTCCTTTAGTTCAGCTCGTCCCGCAATTATCCCCCGCCGCCCACAAACTACACGGAACAGGGTTTACATTCCGATGGTGGTTTATGTCTTTTGCAATGATTGATCTAATGAATTGAGATTATCGCGGGAATTTCTTAACTTTATAGGTGAGATGAACTTAACGGGGATATGACCTTATGAAGATTGAAGCGGCAAAATTTGTCACCAGTGCAGTGGACTACACGCAGGTGCCTGATACTGATTTGCCAGAGGTCGCCTTCATCGGAAGATCAAATGTCGGTAAATCGTCGCTCATCAATAAACTCTGCAACAAGAAGAATCTTGCCCAGGCCAGCTCTACTCCCGGAAAAACCAGGTCCCTCAATTTCTTCCTTATAAACGACGGGCACTACTTCGTAGACCTGCCCGGCTACGGGTATGCGATTGCCCCGGAGCACATGAAATCAAGCTGGGCAAAGCTTGTCGAGACTTATCTTCAGGAAAGAAAACAACTGAAATTGGTGGTTCAGATCCTCGATGCCCGCCACGAGCCGATGGAGCTTGACAAAATCATGATCGGCTGGCTGGAATTCTACAAGATTCCGTATGTCATTGTGATGACGAAGGCGGATAAGCTCTCCCAGAACAAGATGAACACCCACATGGCGCGGGCGAAAGCTCAGTTGCCTAACCTGAAGTTTTGCCAGTGCTTCCTGCCTTTTTCGGCAATATCCGGCCAGGGCCGCTCCGAGCTTGTGAAGATCGTAGAAGACTTCACTCAAGCGACAGATTAACTAACTCCGATTTGAAATCGCGATGCAGGCAAGATTGTCTTCCTGCCTGCGTTCTGTCCGGCAACCTATGAAGCGTTGGCGGCGTGCTTTTCGACCGCAGCGATTTTTGCGATCATCCATCCTACCACTGCGATTCCCGCCACAAACAGGACCAGGAACACTATCATCGGGCTCCACTGCGTTTCGACGGGGAGTCTCGCTATGTTCTCGTATCTGAATATCTCGAGATTCTGCACCCATTGCCTGCTTACCGCATTGAGGCTGAGAACGACGACCTGAAGGACGGACGCGAGAATTACCCCTTCCTTCTTCAGACCTTTCCGCTGTGTAAGCAGAGAGAGAAAGACTAAGCCCGGCGACATCGCCGTTAAGCCGAACAAGAGATAAACTGCAGGATGCCCGGCGATTTCAGCGAGCGTGGATTTTTCCATCGCGCCAAATATGTACCAGCTTCCCATTGCCGCGAACCATACAAGCCCGGCCGTGTAGAAGAGGAAAGCAAAACCGGCCGCCCATTTCCTGTATTCATCGGAAGTGTCGCGTCTCTTGAAGAACACCGCGTCGAATGCGATGAACACAGCCGTGGTCGTCATTGCGAGCCCGAACATCATCAGCCATCTGGGTATCAGCGTCGGGTCCGACGTGTTCAGCCCGGTTCCCAGGGCGGCTCCCCCCACGTTTGTCCTGTTGAAGATATGAATCCAGCTGTTCACGTTCGCCATCAGACTGAAATTGTTCGCGAATAGAAATCCGATAAATATGAACGCGATTGAGCTGACCCATGCGGATGCGAGTGCAAACTTCGTGCTCTTGTTATTCCTGACACTGAGAGAATAAATGTAGACACCGTAGTACGCGAATATAAGGATGACGATTACACTGAACCATGCGTGGGCCATGAGGATTCCTGCGGGATAGTAGAACTGGTAATAGCCGACCTGGGTAAACAGAAGCGGGACGATTCCCAGGTTGACTCCTAATGCTACAATTACCGGCATGGTTCGCGAAAGGCGGTGTGCCAGTTCCAGGGAGTGATTCTTTCCGAACGTCGCGAAAATTGCTACGAGTAT
>JAJYJD010000199.1 GCA_021789755.1 Bacteroidota bacterium | reverse complement strand
ATGGAAGTGTGATCATTCCTGGAGATTTTTATTCGACTCGAAAAGCGGCGCAAGCCGCTTTTTTTATACGGTTTTCCCGGAACGCGCTATGCGGGAATTCATCCGTGCAGACGGTGTGTGGTGCGCACCTCCGCACTCTCGCTGCTGCGGAGAACCGGCAGCCTGATCGTCACGGTGGTGCCCTTACCCTTCACGCTCTCAATCCCGAGGGTTCCGCCGTGAGCCTCAACGAGGTACTTGGATATCGAGAGTCCGAGTCCGGTTCCGCCTTGCGCGCCGTCTGATGAACGGGACTTGTCCGCACGGTAGAACCTGTCGAAAATATGCGGGAGGTCCTCCGGGGAAATGCCGATTCCCTTGTCGACTATCTCCACATGCGCAAAATCCTTACCGGGGGTGAGCACGACACCGATCAGCGTATTATCGCTCGAATATTTTATAGCGTTGTCCAGCAGGTTGATGAACACGCTGAGCAGTTTATCTTCGTCTCCTTCAACGATGACCTCTTCGCTTTCTTCACCCGACTCGTCGTGAATCTCGAAATTGATGGCGATGTTGCGCTGGGATGCGTATGCCGAAGTCTTCGAAACAGAATCGAGGAGGAGCTCGTCAAGTCTTATCGGCAGCTTCTGCATCTGAAGCTGACCGCTTTCCAGCCTCGCTAACGTCAGCAGTTCGTCGACGATCTTCGTTATTCTTCTTATCTCTTCGACGGCGCTATTGAGGATTCTTACATAGTCTTCAGATGACCGAGGATTTGAAAGCGCAACTTCAATTTCTCCCAGCAGGATCGTGAGAGGCGTTTTCAATTCATGTGAGGCGTCGGCAGTAAATTGTTTCTGCAGCCGGAACGCCTCTTCTATCCTGTCGAACATTGCGTTGAGCGTTTTTGAAAGGCGGGTCACTTCGTCGTCGACTCTTCCTGCCTCGAGCCGTTTATCCAGGTGCTCGGCGGATATGGACTGCGCGGTCCTGATGATCCTATCGATCGGATCGAATGCTTTTTTCGATATGAACAAGCCGCCGAGAGCGGCGGCGAGAATGGCGAGCGGCACCGATATGAAGAGTAACAGCCGGAGCTCCAGCATGTTCTGGTCAAGAGTGAGCGTATTTGCGGCCACCTGCACGAGGTACCTTGGGACGAGATTCTCGAAGACGGGGTAGGTAACCATCCGGAGACGGCCTTCATCGACGAGTGACCTCGCCGTTCTCTCGTCGAGCGTCTCGAAAACCTGGTGATGGCTGAGCGCAAGTGCGAGAACCTCTGAAGTAATAGGCAAAGCGACGCTCTTTAAATTCGGGGACCTGATGATCACATTCCCGGTGATGGAGACGACCTGGACATACCTGTTCGGTCCGAAATTGGCCTGGAAGGGCTGGTTGATCAACCCTGAGATGATTTCCTGCTCCATGAAAGTGTCTCCCTTTACCATTCCAACGATGGCAAGTGCATCGTTGCTCAGGCTCAGGTCGAAGTTCTGCGCGCTCTGTCTTGCATAAAGAAAATAGAGTGCGCCGGAGAAGGCTGAAAGGGTCAGCCCGAAGATCACCACGAAGAGGAAGATTACCTTCGCTCTAATCGTTCTCATCTTCATCTTTCAACACGTATCCCGCGCCAACGATGGTTTGAAGCAGCTGCTTATCGAAATCCTTGTCTATCTTCTGGCGCAGGAGCTTGACATAGACGTCGATGACGTTCGAGTCCATGTCGAAACTGACGTTCCATACATGCTGTGCCAGATTTGCCCTTGAAAGGATCTGTCCTTTGTTTCTGAGGAAATACTCGAGAAGGGCAAACTCTCTGCTGGTAAGTCTGATTTGCCTGCCGTCGCGCTCGACTTTCCGCGTAACCGGATCAAGGACCAAAGTACCGGCCTGCAACGAGGTTGACCTGTCCTGGCTTTTCCTTCTGAGAAGGGCGCGAACACGCGCCAGCAGTTCCTCGAAGTGAAACGGCTTTGTCAGGTAGTCGTCCGCACCGGAATCGAGCCCGCGAACTTTGTCGTCGGTCTCACCCAAAGCCGTCAACATCAGTATGGGAGTGTCGACACGCTTCAGCCTGATTTTCTGGCACGTGGCTATTCCATCCTGCTTTGGAAGGAGAACGTCCAGTACAATCGCGTCGTATTCGTTCTTCAGAGCCAGGCGCTCGCCTTCAAGCCCGTCGATTGCAGTATCGACGACGTACGATTGCTCTTCGAGACCCTTCTTTATGAACGAGGCAACTTTCCTTTCGTCTTCAACGACAAGTATTCGCATTTCCGACCATCTTCATGTGGCGATTAATGTTTATTGGGTTGATCTTCATTTCTGGTCCAGCAGCGACGGGATAATTCGTCTCATTCCGATCCTTCTATCTTCAAGGCAAGAAGCGCCGCGCCGAGCGCCGGCGGGAGGTCCGGCTTCTGGATTCTGATTTGTCGGAATTCGCTTCGGATCAGTCGCTCCACTTCTCTTGAGAACATGTTGTCCGTCGAAACGACGCTCCCTAAGAGGGCAAGTGAAACGGGCATTTTGAGTTTCGGCAAAGCCGCCCGCACGTGGTGTACCAGTTCACGCGCAGCGATTGCAAGTATATCGAGCGCTACCTCGTCGCCTTCCTCCGCCGCTTCGATTACGACAGGGGCAAGTGAGGCAATATCGAGTTTGTTCTGGTAAACTTCGGTGATCAGAGACTGCTGGTCTTCTATGTGCTTCCGCTGTTTAAGCATCTCGGACATCAACGTTTTATCACCGCGTCCGTCGATCTGTCTGGCCACAGCCGATAGACAGGCGCGACCCAAAGCGTAGCCGCTTCCTTCGTCTCCTATAAAACGTCCCCATCCGCCGACTCTGTGTATGCGCTCGTTTTCGTCTTTGGCGAACAATATCGAGCCGGTTCCTGAGATAAGTATCATGCCGGGTTTCCCGGAGAAAGCTCCTTCGAGCGCGGCGATTGCGTCGCTTCCTATGCGGATCTTCGCGACGGGGTAGTTTCTCTCTATAAGCAGTTTGATGAATGCGTCTCGAATCCTGTCGGCGTCCCTGATTCTTCCGGCCCCTGTCAGCCCGAGATAAACAGACCTTACACTTGTGAAGTCGGCTCCTATTTTGGCGAGTAAGAGTTCAGCCGTTGCGAGGATATTTTCCGAAGCCGTTTCGGTCCCTATGATCTGGAAGTTCGATGGTTCGCCGGTCGCTTCGGCGAGGACTTTCCTGCTCGAGTCAATTGCTACGCCGGTTGTCTTCGTCGCTCCTCCATCGAAACCGAGAAAAATTGGATCTGGCATTTGATAAAAAAATATCCTGTGCGCCCGTCAAAATCAATTTTATTCATAAGAACCTTCCCATGCTAAGTTGATGGTTTCGTGGAAGTTGACCATATTCAATCCGGCGCCGGTACCCCGTGAAAGTTCAGGTGCATCATCTGAGTGTATTGTCAGGCTGCCTTCCGGGAGGAAGCATCGTCTTATTTTCTCTTGAAAACCGAACCTTCCGAGTACTCGTTCGGAGACCTGATCCGCGAAGCCGAAGCAGTCTGGGACGGGGTGACGAACAATCTGGCCCCGAAAAATATACGTCTGATCAAGCCGGGCGACTATTGTTTGATCTATCACTCCGGCGGCGAACGGGCCGTGGTTGAGAAGGCGAGAGTAACCCCCGCTGCGTATCCAGAACCTAAAAAGGCCGATGTGAAATTGGCGGTGGTGAATATCAAAGCGGCCGGAAAACTCAGGAAGGCGGTCCTTTTATCGGAGGTAATGGAACTCAGTTGATGAAAAATTTCGATCTCATCAGGCTTTCGCGATTATCTGTGACGGAAGCACCGGGAAACATACGGGATCTCATCATCGAGATGGCAAAGGAGAAGTGAAAGTTGGTCAAGCGTCTTAATTTTGAGATTAGAGACAGGGTTGCGTTTCTCACATTGAATCGTCCGGAGAAACGTAATGCGATCGACGACGTCACTGTCGATGAGCTGGATGAGTACTTCGGTCAGGCTACCGCGAACGAAGAAGTGCGCGCAGTAGTATTTCGCGGAGAAGGGAGCGCGTTCTCGGCGGGCGCGGATCTGGATTATCTTCAGAGACTCTCCCAGAACACGACGGCGGCAAACTTCGAAGATTCGAGTATGCTCAAAAACCTGCTTCTAAGAATATATAGAAGCCGCAAGCTGACATGTGCCGTGGTCCGCGGGCCGGCTCTTGCGGGCGGGTTCGGGCTGGCGCTGGCATGCGATGTTGTGATCGCATCGGAGAACGCCAAATTCGGTTTCACGGAAGTCAAGATCGGCTTTGTCCCCGCAATAGTTTTGAATTTCGCGCTCAGAAAACTGAGAGAATCCGACGTAAGGGAACTGGTATTAACCGGTAAAATAATAGATGCATCATCTGCACTTCGAATCGGTCTGTTCTCTCAAATTGTCCCCGACAATGATATCGAATCTTACACACAACGCTTCCTGAAAGAGTTCATTTCGGGGACGAGCGCCGGTGCGGTCTCTCTCACAAAGGAAATACTCTCAGAGGTCAGGGAGATGCGTCTGGAAGAGGCTTTGAAATACAGTACCGCGATGAACACCGCCGCACGTTCGACCGAAGATTTTCAGAAGGGGGTCAAATCATTTTTGAACAAAGAAAAACTGGAGTGGCAATAGTGGATATCAAGAGCATCATCAGGACCGTTCCCGATTTCCCGAAGAGGGGGATCATGTTTCGCGACATTACCACGCTTCTGAAAAACAAAGACGCCTTCATTTATGTGGTCGACAGGTTCTATGAACATTACAAAGATAAGAAGATAGACAAAGTTGTATCCGTGGAATCGCGGGGTTTTATCTTCGGCAGCGTCCTCGCTTACAGATTGGGTGCCGGCTTCGTCCCGATCCGCAAACCGGGGAAGCTCCCGGCAGAAGTGGCGCGACAAGAATATCAGCTGGAATACGGGACGGATTCCATGGAGATACATAAAGACGCGATCAAACCGGGTGAGCGTGTCCTGGTGCATGACGACCTGCTGGCCACCGGCGGAACCGTCGCAGCTGCGTGCAAACTGATCGAACATCTCCGGGGAGACGTGGTGGGGATTTGCTTCCTTATAGAGTTGACGTCTCTCAACGGCCGCAGAGCAATTCCTGCAAAGGACATCATCTCACTCATCGAATACGATACTGATTAACTGAGTGCGCAAGGGGGTTGCTGGCTCGATGCCGGTTTCCCCGGTCGCTTACCCTCGAATACTTCTATCCTTCCGGACCAACCGGTTTTCTCAAAATCCCTCCGATATCCCGGCCGCGGCGGGTTGCAACGGAAACTGCCAATTCTTAAATTTGAACCGATGAGTTCAAATATCAGAATGGATGGTAATATGCCGACAAGAAAGGAACGGGAGGTCGAATTTCGCCGGAAGGCGATCGTCGAGGCCGCAAGGGAAGTTTTCTCGGAAAACGGGTATGACGGGACGACCATCGATGCAGTGGCGGAAAGATCCGAATTCGCGAAGGCAACGCTGTACAAATTTTTCCGCACGAAGGAGGAGCTCTACCTTAGCGTCGTTGAGGATGTGTTCAGGGAAATAAACGGTATCGCCGAAAACGCGATGCAAGAAGACCTGCCTGTCCGTGAGAAATTCGCTCTCTTCATCAAGAGACTAATCACCCATTTCTCCGACCACGCGGATTTCTTCAGGCTTCTGATGCGCGAAATCGGCCGCGTGAACATGGCGGGTTGGAAAGGGAGCCCCCATGCAATGATACATGAACAATTGAACGGCATACTGGCACGCGAGCTGGAGCGGGGGATGAAATTGAAACAAATCAGGAAAATCGACGCTCAACGGGCAGGACAGGTTTTCAATCATATGGTCTATGCATATCATCTGAACAATTTGTTCTTCGAACACGACGAGAGTATGAAAAAAGAGGCTGTTGAATTCCTCGTGTCGATTTTCTTCGACGGGGTCGGCCTGAAAGGCAGGGCGAAATGAAGAGGAAATATCTGGTTTTCGGAATTGCGGCCGTGGTGCTGGTGGTTTATGTCGTGTACCGCGCCCTGTTTGTCTACGAGAAAGTGGCAGTGACCACTGTTCAAAAGGGAAACCTGGTCACAGTGGTCTACGCGACGGGAAATGTGAACGCGGATTCGACTGCTACGCTTCGCTCTGAAGCGGGAGGAATAGTGACTTATGTCGGGGCCCATGAAGGCATGCACGTAAAACGCGGCGAGATACTGCTCGGCACCGACGACAGCGACGATCTGTTGAGAGTGGAGCAGGCAAAGGCCGATCTGCAGTCCGCGCAGATAGACCTCCGGGACAAGTTGCAAAACCTTGAGCGAACAAAAGCACTCTTCAAATCCAGCAGCGTGACGCAGAAGGCACTCGATGACGCTCAGAGAGATGTCGATCTTGCGACCGTGAATATTCTGCAGCGCAAAATCGCACTCGACATCGCTAAAGAGCAGTTGTCAAAAACCCGCCTGGCTGCGCCTTTCTCAGGAGTAATCATATCTGCGAGTGCCAAGCTCGGCGATTATCTCCTTCCGAACGGTGTTTGCTTCCAGATGATTGCGCCGACGTCCATACTCGTCGAGGCAGAAGTC
>JAJYJD010000198.1 GCA_021789755.1 Bacteroidota bacterium | reverse complement strand
CGGCTGATCAGTCTGGGTCTCATAGCTATAGGAGGATTGGACGGGCGGCGCGGTATAGATATAATACTCGTCGTTAGGTCCGTAATTCTGAACGAGGTCGGAGAACGTTGCACTGCCGCTGGTGTCGGTCATTGCTTTTGCCACCACCATCATTCCCTGAATCGTTTGCGACGAATCCCGAAGTGGGTAGCCTTCGTCGGCGGGCACGCCCTGAGGCACGCTTTGCCTGAGAATATATACGGGATAACCTTGAAGCGCAGTCGGCAGGGCTAACGACTGACCGGGCGTTCCGCCGAATGCCACCGGATTCAATTTCACATTCAAAGAGAACGACCTGATAAGTGCATACTGCTTGCCGATGTCTATTGTTTGTCCGGACGAAACGGCAATGTCATAGTCAGGGCTGCAATAATGCTGGTCTTCCACGACAACCCGATATTCATTTACCAGCGTGCCGGTGATAATCTGTCCATTAGACAGAGTCTGCTGATAATTTGACGAAAGAGTATCAGGACTCGGCTGGGTCTGGGCAAAGTTGAACGCAAAATTCCCGTCCGCGTCCGTCGTTGTGGTGGCAACGGGCTCACCGAACTGTTCGTAGGCTGGCGGAACCATCTCCAAAATGCTTTTGGTCGCCGGATTGTAAGGTCCGACGAAAACAAACTCATCAATGAGCTCCAATGGAGCGTTTGCAAGCGGAGCCGGAGGAGGACCGGCCGAGATACTTGTCCCGCCGGCCATTGAATATCCGAATTTGGTCTTATGCATACCGAACGGCTTTGACAGAGGCAAAGAAAATGTTCCATACATAGTCCCGGAGATCGTGGTAGTGGTGTACGGAGTGGGTTTGACCGGGTGGATCAAAGGCCCGGTCGGAATAATCGGTAAACGAGGGAAAATAGCATGAGACTGATACCTAAAAGTCCAGATCTGACTCTTGCCGTTGTTCGAGGCCGGCGGAAATCCATTTTGATCGAGAGCCTGAACCTGCCATACGTAAGTGCCTCCGGCGACGAGCGGTAACGCGCTCAAAGGATATTGCAGAGAAGTTGTCATCAGATTGTTGTTCGTGTACTGCGGAACGTTCGCGGCAAGAGCCTGCACCGGATTCTGGCCCTGAAGGAGCTGTACCATGTTAAGGACATAATGTACCTGATATTGGATGGGTACTTGTATCGGAGTCCATTGGAGGATGGGATAATTGGTATTGATCGAGTCTCCGTCCATAGGGTAAACGAGCTGGGGCGGATCCGGGTAAACTATAGCGAATTCCCTGCACTCGTTTGTTACAAGCGCAGCACCGGCCATGTCCTCGACATCTATGCATGCGGTATATGAGCCCTCCGGAATTCTTCCCGTCTGGACCAGTTGGTTCTTTATGCCCTGGTCATTGTATTGAAGTTGACCGTGGAGGAGGCTGGTATTGTTCAGCAGGTTCGAACCGGGAAGGAGCTGAGTCGGCGAACTGCGGCCCGAAATCACTTCCCTGCCGTCGCCTGTCATAACTCGCAGCGTGATAAGGACTAGCTGAGGAATCGTCCCGGTGTTCACAAGGTTCAAAGTCGCGATGGAAGGATTGGTCTGCCAGTCGCTCACGTACGGGCTGGGAAATGGTTGCACAAAGAACTCCACCCTCACTCTTGATGTCTGAGCAAAGAGGTTGGCCGCGAGTCCGGCAAGGAAGATCGAAACACTTACCGCGAATCGTACCGAGTATTTCTTGAGATTCATTTATCTCCTCCATATCCGATTAGAATCCGATTCATTTCCTGATTTCACCCTTTAAAATCTGTGAGATAAATTCAAGCTTATCGTGTGCTCATTGAAGTTGCTCGTGCCGCTGTACATCGTTTCGGTCAAAGAGAGCGTCACGGCATCTGCGCTCGAAATTCCGTAGGTCGAGGATAAAGCTCCCTGATACGAGCTTGCACCCTGGACTCTGGAAGTCCCCACCGACAGAGATGTATTCAGCCTGTTCCCAAATGCTCTATGCTGCGCTGAGACTGAGTACGATTGCGTGGAACTCCAACCTGTGACGCCAATTTCCGAAGCGATCAAAGACACAGTCGGCATGATAACAAGATTGGAGGCAGCGTTCAGGGATATGCTCAAGTTCGCGGAATGAGATGTCATCCCGTCACTTTGCCTGAGGGGGTTGTTGTCCGCCGAATTCTGATAAGTGTAATTAAGCGCGATCATTTGAAGAAAACTTCCTTGCGCCGTATAAATGCTCTGGGTCATTCCGGCCATATACGTAACGTAGTTGATGAGTGACGTGTCGCTCGAAGCATTGTTGTTCATTGCCATATAGCTACCCATCACGGACGCCGTCCAGTGTTCTGAGAACGGCAGACTGATGTTTCCGCTTACCTGGTTTCGGCTTGTCGTGTAACTCTTCTGGCCGAGAAGATTGTCGTTCATATGAGCGCCGTTGAGGCTGACCGCGATTCGTGAAATCCTGAACATCGTGGACAACATAATCTGGCGCTGATCGGGAAGGAGCGACGCCACGCCGAGAGAGGTGTAGCCCGGTCCGATATACTGATAGCCCAAACGTGCGGAGAAGGCGTTCAAGTTCAGTCCCAACTGCGCGCTGTACGCGTAGTCGGCGCTGGAACTAGCGCGGGGCGTGTAAATGCGCGTCAAAGCAGACGGAAGGCCGATACTATCGAGCGGAGCCGCATTCATGTCTCTCGTGTAAGCGCTTCCGTCCACTTCACCTGCAAGAGTGACGACATCGTCAAAGAGAGCGATCCTGCCATCCGCACCAAGTACAAGATTTTCCTGCGGCGTTACCGCGAAGGTGTTGTTGAGCATCCCCGGATTTGTCCCCTGCTGTTCAGTGATTCCCTGACCTATCGTGAAGGGATATTCGCTCACACCGACCACCGAATCCTGCAGACTCGTAATCCGGATGAGAGCCTGTGTGGTTGGCGGTCCTGTGACTATCCACGTTTGCGTTCCAGTGTTTGCAATGCTGTCATAAAGAATTTCGTATGTGGCGCCGCCGTCCCGCGACAGCTCAATTCTGATATCTCCGAATATACCCGACGACGCCCAGGTGATAGTCTCTATGTTCCCGACGGGCCAGGCATCGTTGCCGTTGGGCGCTACAATGGCAATCGCAGGCTGTGCGGATGGGAGAGAAGAAGGTCTGTCGCGCACTCGTAGAAATGATAAATCGAAATAGGAAGATTCCTGTTTGCCCACGCCTATTTTCGCGCCGTACATGTACCGGGAGTAGGTTCCGCTCCCGGCTCCGCCGCTCACAGCTCTTTGGGTGAATCCTCCCACCGCGGAGAAGCGGAAAATGCCGGGATGAAGGTTCACACCGGCCCCCCTCACGAGTATTCCGTCAAATGTCAACGGGGTAAACATGTCGCTGAAGTCTCCGAGGTGAGCGTTCCCCCAGCCCCACGAGGGGTTCACACCGAGCTGGTTTATGTCCTGCCTCTCTGAACTTCCCTCGGTGGAAAGGAGGAAATTGAAAGACATCGAGAATGAATTGAAGAGCGTTACCGTGGGCTGGAAATAAAGGCGTGCGAGGCTGGGTGGAAGCCTCCCGGGAATTCCCGAGATGCCGTAGAGCTGGCTGTAGGCCCCAGCCACGCCGCTGATATTTATGTTCCGGCTGAGGAATGTTTGAGACGGCCCGGGCGCAGGTGCGATCTGGGCCCTCGCCACACCGGCCGATGCGGAAATTGTGAGAACGGCGAAGAAAGCCCCTCCAATCCTGCCCATGGTTCTATCCCTATTTCACCAGGACAAGCTTCTTCACGCTCTCAAAACTTCCGGCCTCAAGCCTGTAGAAATACACTCCGCTCGCCAGCCTACTTCCATCGAACGTCACCGAGTAATTCCCTGCATTCTCTCTTCCGTTCACAAGTGTCGTCACTTCCCTCCCAAGAATGTCATACACTCTCAGGCTCACGTTGCTTGCCGCTGAAAGCTCATAACTTATGACTGTCGTGGGGTTGAACGGATTGGGATAATTCTGTGCCAGGTCGAAAGTCGCGCTGTACGACGCTACCCGGACCGGGAGAGAGACATCGGCGGGATTCGTCATGCCTCCCAGGTTATTACGTTCGATACCCCCCGCAATACTGAACAGGCCGCCGAAGTAAGCCGTCGCGTTCGAGCTGCACAGGCTGACCGTGAATACGTCACCTGAGAGATCCGGATCCCACGAATCGGCGGCACCGGTTGACGGGTCGAGAGCGGCGGCATAGTTTCTGGATTGTCCGCCGATCGTCGCAAAATCGCCGCCAGCATAGACGAGCGATCTTGAGAGGACTATGGAGTTCACGGCCGCACGTGCATTCGGGCTCCAGGAAGTAGCCAATCCCGTCGCCGGGTCGAGGGCAGCAATGAAACCTCTTGTGCTGTCCCCGATGAACGTGAAATCCCCACCGGCATAAACTGTGGAACCCGACACGGCGAGTGCATAGACTCCAAGGTTTGGGTTCGGATTCCAACCCGATGCAAGCCCCGTCGACGCACTGAGAGCCGCGAGGTAGTTCCTGGTGGAGTCCCCGATGTTCGTGAACGCTCCGCCGGCGTACACTACCAGGCCCGAAGCAGATATGGCCTGGACAATACCGTTCGCGTTGGGATTCCACGACGTGGCAAGACCTGAGGTCGTGTCGATAGCGGCTATATTGTTCCTGGTGCTGTCACCCGTAGCACTGAAACTCCCGCCGGCATAAAGAACTGAACCGGACAGCGCAAGTGCATAAACGCTATTATTGATAATCGGATTCCATGATGTCGCGAGGCCTGTCACCGGATCGAGAGCTGCAATACCGTTTCTGGTCGAATCCCCGATAGTGTGGAAAAAACCGCCCACGTAAATCACGGCAGGAGTCACCACGATTGCGTCCGTTTCATTATTAGAATTCGGATTCCATGCCGTGACTTTTCCTGTCGTGACATCGATAGCCGCAATGTTGTTCCTGGTCACGCCGTTCACACTGATGAAACTGCCGCCGACATAAACAGCGGAACCTGAGACAGCGACAGCGCCCGCATAATAATCCGCGTTCGGATTCCATGAAGTTGCAAGCCCGGTAGATTCATTGAGTGCCGCAATGTAATTTCTCGCCGAGTCTCCGACAGATGTAAACCTGCCGGCCACATAGGCTATTGTCCCCGATAGAGCGAGCGCGTCGACCTCCGCATTTGCATTCGGGTTCCACGAAGTCGCAAGCCCGGTTGAGATATCAAGAGCAGCCATGAAGTTCCTCGTGCTGTCGCCAATGTTCGCGAAATCTCCTCCGACATATACTGCCGAACCCGATATTGCAAGCGCGTTTACATAGTTGTCTGCATTCGGATTCCACGAGGTTGCAAGCCCGGTTGACGTGTCGAGAGCCGCGATATAGCTCCTGGAGGAGTCGCCGATGCTCGTAAACTCTCCGCCGACATAGAGCAAAGGACCTGAAAGGACAATAGTGTTTACGGTGGAGTTGAACGTGGCATTAGGGTTCCACCTGGTTGCCCGGCCTGCGGAAGAATCGAGAGCCGCAATGCCGCTCCTGGATGAATCGCCGATGATCGTAAATTCTCCGGCGGCGTAGACGAGAGAGCCCGAAGTTGCCAGCGCGAGCACATAGCCGTTCGCGCCCGGATTCCAGGAGGTCGCAGTCCCGGTTGAGGCATCGAGAGCCCCGATGAAATTCCTTGCAACGCCCCCGATATTAGTGAAAGTTCCCCCCACGTAAAGCACAGAACCGGAAAGGGCGAGAGAGTTGACAATACCGTCCGGATTCGGATTGAAATTCGGATCCACGGTCTTGTTGCCTTCGATGTGGGCAAGGTAGCTTTTCGATGTTCCGCCGACCGACGTGAAATCGCCGCCTATGTACCAGCCGCCAGCGCCGTCCGGAATAACCACATCGACTCCCACCCCGGTACCTGTCACTATCGGCATCGAAGAGTCATAGAGTCCGGTGGAAGTATCAACCGCGACACCGTTTGGCGCATTCGGACCAACATAATTGAAAGTGCCACCGATATATAGAGTATTACCCGACGCGGCCGAGGCATTAACCGTTCCGTTCGTGACATACACGTTGTTCTGAAGTGTCTGCGGGTATAGGCGTGAGATAGGATACGCAACAATCAAAAACGTCAGGGAGAGAGTTATCAAATTTTTCATAGTTTAGATATCCTTTGGACTAAAGTGTAACAATGCCGACTCTTCGCGGACTCGGTCTTTCCGGTTCGGCCTGTCAGTTCTAATGTCAGTTTGTCGAGTCGATCTAGAGCCGGAGATCACTTCAGGACCACCAGTTTCTTCACGCTCACGAAGTTCCCGGCGGCGAGCTTGTAGAAATAGACTCCGCTCGCCAACCTGCTCCCGTCAAACGTAACCGAATAGCTTCCGGCATTCTGCTTTTCATTCACGAGCGTCGCCACTTCTCTGCCGAGAATGTCGTAGACCTTCAAGCTGACATTGCTGACCGCTGAAAGCTGATAGCTGATTTCTGTTGTCGGATTGAACGGGTTCGGATAGTTCTGTGCGAGCATGGAATTTTGCGGCTGACCGACCGACATTTCGATCACCGTTGCCGGAGTCTTGCCAGGGTAGTGCAATACCAG
>JAJYJD010000197.1 GCA_021789755.1 Bacteroidota bacterium | reverse complement strand
CCTCTCGCTTCTTCCTCCGACCATTTCCTGTTCCGCAAGACTTTGGATTTAATTGCCAGTTTCTTCTTCAGCAGGTCCATTACTTTTTGCGAGCTGCTTGAGTGCATTTGACCTATGATGGCGTTCGATGTCAGCAATGCAAAGATTATTATTCCTTCAAGGGAATGATTTAGCCCGAAGGAAAGCCCCATGGCAATTTCCAGGAGCCACGGCATTGGCCCCCAGTAACGGAGCGTGAATTCAAGAAGCGGATGTCGCTTCTTTTCCACTATTTCGTTGTTACCGAACTTCTCGATACGATTCTTTACTTCAGAATCGGAAAGTCCGTCGGCAGTCGTCTCTAAATATTTATACGTCTCTTCCAAAGAGATCTTTTTGTACTCAGCTGTATTCCTGATCTTATTTTCCACAAAAGTGCTCTCTCACATTAACTTGTCCAATGCCGGCCATTCCATCCTGCATGTCTACGGAAGCTATTTACCTTACCCTGTACTTGAACTGCATGGTTTTGTAGCCCGCGCCGATATTTAGATTAACGGTAAGCAGGTACTCCCCCCTTTGCTTGAGCGTCAGGGCGCCTGCAAAATGGCTCATCATGGTCCTTAGGTCGACAGAAACAGAGTTCTTTGATGGATCTACAATCTGAACCTTGGCGCTGGCGTCGGCAATTTCCTTTCCCGTTACGGTATTTGTTGCGTTAAGCAATATGAAATGAGTCCCTTTCATCATCGCTTTCCTTGAAGCCACATCCATTCCCATGCTGCTGTCACTCATCCGGCCCATCATGGGATGCTTGTGTAAGCCCTCCATTTCACGCCGCATCATCAAACCCATTTTCCCATTCATCATTTTCTTGTGCTGAGCCTGTGTCATTACCCACACTTCCATGTTGAGGCTGTCGACTGTTGACTCAAAAGTCGGCTTCCCCATCACTCTCGAAATGGTGTTTTTCTTTATGACGGGCTTTGTCTTCGTTCTGTTGGAGGTCTGTCCAAACACGGTCAGTGCCAATACAAACGCCAGGACTGCCGTCACCGATACATACTTAGTTTTCATGATACATCCCTTCCTAATTCGTTAGTCAGAAAAATGTTGATATTTAAAAGTCTTGTGATTTGCAGGCGGGTCGCTCATAGTACGCTTGTCCATGGTGCTATTTCCGCAACGATGCCAGTTTTCTAAACAATTCTATCTCCTCTTCGCTGAGTTGCTCAGGGAGCAGGATGTCGACTTTCACCAGCAAATTTCCGAACTCATTCTTCTTTCCATAGACCGGCATTCCAAGTCCCTGAAGCCTCAGCTCTTTGCCGTTCGGTGTTCCCTTCAGGATTGTGACCGTGACTTGACCTTTCAGCGTTTTGATCCGGGTCTTTCCGCCGAGGACGGCAGTATACAACTCGACGGGGAGGCTGCAGTGGAGATCGTTTCCCTTCCGCAGAAATTCGGGATGCGGCGCAATCCTGACGTTGAGGTAGAGATCGCCGTTCGGGCCGCCTCCTGATCCACGTCCCCCTTTCCCGGGAATTCTCAGCGTCTGCTGGTCCGCGACGCCCGGTTTGATCGTCACCTTTATTGTTTGATCATTGAGGTGGATCAGCCGCATCGTGCCGTGATACGCCTCTTCAAGCGAGAGGGTTGTCTCTGTTTCAAGGTCCTCGCCCTTGGTGACAACGCTTCGTCTTCCCCGATGCTGGCCGCTTCGCTGTCCAAACAGCATCTCAAAAAGATCACCTGCACTCTCGTCCGCAGACATGAAGTCCGATTCATTCATGGTGGTCCGGTAGGTCTGTCCACCTCCGCCGGCTGAGTACTTGGACCAGTCAAATCCTCCCGGCTGTGCTCCGGCTTCCTCGTAGTGTTTCCAATCAGCACCGAACTGATCGTACTTTTTCCGTTTCACCGGATCGCTGAGGACTTCGTTGGCCTCGTTTATATCCTTGAACTTCTCCTCTGCGGCTTTGTCCCCTTTCGTCTTGTCGGGATGATATTTGTTGGCAAGCGTTCGATACGCCTTCTTGATCTCTGCAGCCGTTGCAGTCTTCGCGACGCCCAGTTCTTTATAGTAATCCTTATAGATCATAGTCTTATCACTCCGTACTCATTCCAGAAGATTGTCACACATGACATGCATTATCCTGCGACCCGCACTTGCGCCGTGCGCAGGAGTTCATCGTTCCAGAGCCAGCCGCGGCGGAGCTCATCCACAACCGTTCCGGGTTCAACATCTTCACGTTCCACCATCGCCACAGCCTCGTGCAGATTATGGTCGAAGGGCGTACCGACACTTACAAAAGGGCGGACTCCGTGCGTTTCCAGGAGCGCAAGAAACTTCCGGTAAATGATTCGGACTCCGTCTACAAACTGGTCCTCTTCGTCGCCTGCCCACTGCATCGCTTTCTCCAGGTCGTCGACGATGTCGAGGAGCGGAAGTATAATGTCGCGTTTTCCTTCCCCCGCAAGCTTACCGGCGTCACGCTCCACGCGGCGGCGATAGTTATTGAAGTCGGCAAGTGTGTGGAGGTTACGTTCACGCTCGTTTATCAGCTCTTCCCGCAGTTTTTGGATTTCTGCCGCCCAATCGGCGGGCGGGAGCATATTCTGTTCGTGTTCGCGGATGTGAATTTCCATGGTACACCTTTTCTTTGGTTCGTCAACTGACTTTCACAAGTTGTTTGCCGAGGTTCTCTCCGGCAAACAATCCGATGAAAGCCTTCGGAGCGTTTTCCAGTCCATCAACCACGCTTTCGGCATACTTCAGCTTCTTTTCGTGCACCCAGACCGTCAACTGACGAATTCCCTCATCGAACCGAGCCGCATAGTTGCGGACAATGAAGCCCTTCATGAGCGCGCTATGAGTCAGCAGTTGAGGCTGGATTCGCGGACCCGTCGGAATTTGTGTCTCATTGTACAACGAAATTTGTCCACACAAGGGAATGCGGGCGTTATTGTTTATCAAAGAAAGCACCGCGTCCGAGATGTCGCCGCCGACATTATCGAAGTAAATGTCGACACCATTCGGACAGGCCTCCTTCAGTGCCAGCCCTAAATTAGGAGCAGCTCTATAATTGATTGCGGCATCAAATCCAAGTTCATCTATAAGGTACTTAATCTTCCTGTCGGACCCGGCAATACCGACAACGCGACAGCCGTGTATTCTGGCAATCTGCCCCGCAACCGTTCCTACCGCACCGGCAGCGCCGGAGACGACGACTGTTTCATTCTGCTTTGGCTGTCCAATATCCAGCAATCCGAAATAAGCGGTAAGCCCGGGCATTCCCAACACTCCAAGCGCTGTGCTAACCGGAGCAATATCAGGATTTACCGTGCGTATTTCTTTCTCATCGGCTAAAAAATAATCCTGCCAGCCGAGATTTCCGACTACAAAATCCCCCTTCACGAAACTCTTTGACTCCGACTCAATAACCTCTCCGACAGCTGCTCCGTTCAGAACTTCGTCGAGTTTGAATGCCGGGACATACGATTTGCGATCATTCATCCTGCCCCGCATGTACGGATCAACGGAAATGAATTTCGTCTTTACCAGCACGTGCCCCTTCACCGGCTGAGGCATTGCGGATGTGACCACCTTAAAACAGCTTTCATCCGGCATCCCAGTCGGCCTCTTCACCAGGTGGATTTGTCTGTTAATTCTTTGTTTCATAGGACATCCATATCTATCAGATTGAATTTGATGAATATTGCTGTGGAAAATGTCATTAGACTCTCTTTGTCAAACACGATTCATCACATCGCGTAATTTAGTTCGGATTTGTTCTGCTACAGCTTTTAACGTCGGATTTCCGACTATCTGCATTGATTGCACGGGATCGATTGCCGCTACCTCCACCTTCCCATCGGGTAACTCTTGCACGATAACGTTACACGGCAGCAACACGCCGATTTTGTTTTCCGCTTGTAACGCCTCATAGGCAAATGGCGGATTACAAGCACCCAGGATTTTGTATTTCTGAAATTTGACATCCAGCTTTTTCTTCAGCGTTTCCCTGACATCGATTTCTGTCAGGATACCGAACCCTTCCTTTTTCAATTCATTGGCAACCTTCACCAAAACTTCTTCAAACGAGGAGTCTGTTATCTTGCTGAAATAGTAATTCATAGGTTATTGCCTTTCAATTCTATATTGACTTGTCTCCGAGATCTGAGGTTCATGATTCGAAGAAACTACTATCACCTATAAGGGCCCGAACTGCCATCGTTCAGGCCCATCATATTGCGCCATATCTATCGGACGTTGTCTATTTCACTTTGTATTGGAACTGCGTCGTGGAGTTCACCCCGGGGACAGACGCCTCTAATTTGCGGCAAGATCCCGCAGCGATACCCAATGCAACAATCATGATTGGACACGTAGTGGGCAGTCTCACCCAAGGCCTTTCTGTTTGGGCAACAACTCCTCCTGTGATCACTGGAATGGTTCACTGTACCAACATAGGAAGAAATGCGAGGGGGGTAAATAGTGCGAAGGGATGAAAAGGGAGCTACATCCTTGTATAAAGCGGTTCGAATGATGTATTACTGCACCTTCCGCTCCCGCATTGACATCCCAATTAACGGCGAACATCTTATTCCAAGATGATTATGGACAAAGCAAAAAATTTGAAAAAGTACCCAGTCACGACTAATTTCAAGCATAATGACAATGCGCTGCGATGGAAAGGAGGGACTGAAAGATCATAAACGGATTGAGAAGAAAGGTGGTTGTTAACGAAGAAGGGCGTATTGAAGTGAACTCCCCAGACCTTCACCGGAGAGATGTCGTCGAGATAATAATCATTCTTAATCCGGAATATGATAAGAAAGAATATCTCTTA
Source organism: Bacteroidota bacterium (assembly GCA_021789755.1). Lineage (GTDB taxonomy): Bacteria > Bacteroidota > Ignavibacteria > Kryptoniales > JAKASW01 > JAKASW01. Next base: position 1,781 of record JAJYJD010000197.1, on the reverse strand, counting down.
TCCACCGATACCAATAGAGCTCATCTGATCGACTCTCTGCGTGAATCAAAAAAAGGGATGGGTACAAATACGTAGAACCGGATAAACTGCTAAAAGAATCGCCTTGTTTATAAAGTCACCGATCAGGAGATAATTATAATTTCGTGCAGGTTCCATTATTGACAATGCAGGATGTACCTCGCCTATCAAGAATAGGTACTTCATTACCTACGGGCTAGTGCAAAATGGGCGACCTCCCGTAAGGGTGGGAATTATCGAACGTACAGACAGACACTTCCACGTGCTGTTGGTTTTGCCACAACCAAGGCTAAAAGAGATGGGCTGGCAGAATATCAAGTTTCTAATTGATGGTTCCCGAGTTCACTTGAGGTTTCCTAATGGTGGATCTGTCAACTTGTTCTTCAAGCTCGATAAGCCAACGGGGCGATAGGGCGCCGCTTCGAAGATCCCGCCATGCGGGAAATAGCGGTCCGCCTTACCGCCTCCACTATGAATGCAAGGCCCTCTGCCAGGATGCAAATGGAGGATGGTTTCTTAAGGAGTATTTTATTAGCCTATTCAAGATGAAGAACTTCTGAGGAGAAGATTTCTATGGCAAAAGTAAAGGACCAGGAAAGCGCGTATAGGGCAAAGCGAGCCATGCCGGAATCCGAAGTGATATCAAATGCAAAGGCGTCCGCACTCCATGCGCTCAAGAAACTTCCCGGAAATGCGACCTACGACGACATCATGTACGAACTTTATGTTCTGCAAAAGATCGAGCGCGGGCAGGAAGATGTGAGACAAAGAAAGACGGTCTCTCATAAGGAAGTCAAAACTCATCTGCGCCGATGGCTAAAATAACATGGACGGCAACTGCGGTCGATGATGTCGAGCAAATCGGCAAATTCATCGAGCGCGATTCACTGCACTATGCCCGTGTAGTTGTCTCAGGATTGTACGATGCTGTAGATCGGCTCAGGAGATTCCCGTTGAGCGGCCGAAAGGTGCCCGAGGCAGATGATCCGGATTTGCGAGAAATCATTATCGACGGTTACCGCATTATATACAGGTTAAGAAAATCGACCATTTATGTTCTCACCGTAATACATGGTCGCCAAGATCTTTTGTCTTTTGAGCGTTCCTTAACTCTAAAATAATCAGCACTGGGCGATAGGGCGCCTCCCATACTTTTTCCCGCACTCCCGCCTGGGAGAAAGCCTCCCTATATTAGCCGCTGTACCTGATTATATCACCGGCTTATTATCACTATCGAGAGTTACCATGGCACAGAGAAGCTTCCTTTCTTCGTAGCTTCGAACTCTGGCTGCACACGTGCCTGCCGGGGGAATGCCGAATACCGAGGGGCTGTCCAATATGAGTTACTTCAACCCCGACACACGAGATATGAATTGGTATTCGGGGAGGGATTTATCGATGGGATTAATCGGGTTGACTTAGTTTGTTATTCCACCTTTTTGAAATCAATATATCCACGCTCCACATCCGTGTGCAGCAACTCTACGCGGCATTTGTGACCGACATCCAGGCCTTCGAAGCCTGTAACCACTTTTCCTTCGACAGGCGGATGCAGAAGACGGACCCACGTTCCTTTGGCGGATGCACCGGTGACGATCGCGTCGAACCGTTCACCTATCCTCGACTCCAGTAATATCGCCGCAGCGGATTTTTCCACCTGCCGTTCGACTTTTTTCGCCGCATCCTCATTTTCTGTGCAGTGTTTTGCGAGCGCCTCCAATTCATCGACCTTATAGGGCATGGAGCCATCCGCCATCGCTGCT
>JAJYJD010000196.1 GCA_021789755.1 Bacteroidota bacterium | reverse complement strand
GAAGACGCAGGATAGAGGATTGGAAACGCAAGTTGCGGTGCTTGTCTCGGTGGACCGGACGACACGTTCGGAAGGTTGAACGGCCAGGAAGTCTGCGTCTCTACAACCAATCGAAATTTTCCCGGAAGAATGGGATCGAAGAAGGCACAGGTTTATCTCGCATCTCCGCTTACTGCAGCAGCAACTGCTGTCACAGGGAGGATAACCGATCCAAGGAAATTTCTTGCTTGAAGGGATAGTTTCACAAATAAGTACGAAGCACACACGGAGTCCTTACTTTGTGAAACTATGTGAAACCTTTATGCGACTTTGCGTGAATGAAAGGGGCATTAACAGAGTTAGAAAATCGAAGATACCAGGAGATTGATAGAAAATGCCAGAAAAGAAAATTGTCGGAAAAGTATATGTTGTTGGTGACAACGTCGACACGGACCAGATCATACCGGCCAAGCATCTCGTTTACGATACCCACTCACCGGAAGAGAGGAAGCTGTTTGGTAAGTACGCTATGAGCGGAGTGCCCGATGAAGAGTCAGGTCTGCCGCAAGGGAAGATTAAGTTTGTCAAGGATGGTGAATACTGCTCGGAGTTCACAATCATAGTCGGTGGAAAAAACTTCGGGTGCGGTTCATCCAGAGAACACGCTCCTCTTGCGCTCCAGATCGCAGGTATACAGGCAGTCGTGGCACAGACCTACGCACGAATATTCTATCGTAATTCGGTTGACGGCGGATTTGTCATACCTCTTGAGTCCGTTGACAATATTCACAAATCGTTTTCAACAGGCGACCGGGTAGAGATAGACCTCGTGGCGAACAAATTCACAAACGCAACAACGGGCAAATCATTTGCGCTTCGTTCACTGGGAGATGCTGCAGACATAATCAATGCAGGTGGACTCTTTGACTACGCAAGGAAGATCGGGATGATTAAGAGGGCTGGTGCCGATGTTTAAGATAGCAGTCATTCCTGGAGATGGAATCGGAACGGAGGTAACCTCACAGGCTGTAAGGATTCTCAAGAAATCTTCACAAATATTGAATGAGAAATTTGAGTTTGTTGAACTGAAAGCCGGGGGGATTGCGATCGATTCTTTCGGCAAGCCTCTGCCGGACGAGACTTTGTCAGCGGCTCTGTCATGCGACATCGTTCTCCTCGGTGCCGTGGGCGGCCCGAAATGGGACAACCTCCCTTACGAGTCGAAACCCGAACAGGCGCTCCTTGGATTACGAAAGTCGCTCGAACTTTATGCCAACATCAGACCGGCTGTAATGTTTGATGCCCTTGTTGAATCCTCAGCACTTAAGCAGGACATTGTCAAAGGAATCGATATCGTGGTTGTCCGTGAATTGACGGGAGGAATCTATTTCGGGAAGCCTGCCACGATAACAAAGGAAGATGGTATTCGGCGCGGCGTAAATACCATGACATACACCGAACTTGAAATTGAACGCATTGCACATACCGCTTTCAGGCTCGCAAAGTCGAGAAACAAACATGTCACTTCCGTCGACAAGGCAAACATTCTCCACACTTCCATGTTATGGCGTGAAGTAGTGAGCGGGATTGCAAAGGTAAATTATCCGGATGTCCGTCTCGATCACATGTATGTTGACAATGCATCGATGCAGCTAATAAGGAACCCGAAGCAATTCGACGTCATACTTACCGAGAATATGTTCGGTGACATACTTAGCGACGAAGCATCGATGCTGACCGGATCAATCGGGATGCTACCTTCCGCCAGCATCGGGACCAAGCATGCACTCTACGAACCGGTTCACGGTAGCGCGCCCGATATAGCGGGCAAGGGTTTAGCCAATCCGGTTGCCAGCATACTCTCTGCCGCGATGCTGCTTGAGTATTCATTGAAGCAAGAAGAACTTGCGAGGAAGATATTCAGAGCAGTCGAGATCGTTCTGAACGAAGGCTACAGGACTGCAGATATCGTCTCAAAAGGAACCACTACCCTGACTACTGAGCAGATGGGTCAAAGGATAGAAGCAGCAATCTGATCTCGAGTCTCAGACTTGACCTTTTCACCTCCATGCTTTATAATAATATCGATTACTATTATCATAACCAAATTAAGCAGGAGGAAGACATGGCAAAGCCATTGAAAGGAACCAAGACTTACAGCTGTCTCAAGGAAGGATTCGCCGGCGAATCGCAAGCGAACCGACGCTACCTCTATTTCGCCAGACAAGCCGACATCGAAGGCTACCCTGATGTAGCCGGCGTGTTCCGCGATACAGCAGAAGGCGAGACAGGCCACGCATTTGGTCACTTCGATTTTCTGAAAGAAGTCGGAGATCCCGTTACGAACGTTGAGGTCGGCGACACTAAGAAGAATCTCGGCTCAGCGGTTACCGGTGAAACTTACGAGTACACGGAGATGTATCCCGGATTTGCCAAGACTGCGAGGGAAGAAGGATTCGCGGAGATTGCAACCTGGTTCGAGACTCTCGCCCGCGCTGAGAAATCCCACGCCGGCAGGTTCCAGAAAGCCCTTGACACACTAGGAAAGTAGCAATGTCATTGCGAGACACCAATCCTGGAGGGGCCAGGATTAATCATTGAAATGAACCGTCGAGGGGAATGATATTGCGGAGCGACGATCGAGCAGTGTAACAGGCGGCTCCATGGTGCAACGATGCCCGAACGCGAGACTTGTTCCGAAGATTTGTGGTTAATCATTTGGTGAATCGTGGTTCAGTCATGATATCCCGTACAGTAGCGAACTTATTACATATCCACCTTCGGGCTTGATCGTGGCAAATGTTAAAGGGAGATGGAGGTAACGTGTCAGAAGGTATAAAAGGTATAATCGGAATAGTGAATGCACATGCTGCCGGTATAGATATCGGGAGTGAGAAGATATTTATATCGGTACCGGATGGACCGGTGAGGAACTTCCCAACGTTTACGGAGTCATACGAGGAAGCAGTGGAGTATTTGCGTTCGCACAAAGTAACGACAATTGCAATGGAAGCCACGGGAGTATACTGGATCGCATTTTACGAGATGCTGGAAGCTGCCGGGTTCGAGGTGTGCGTGGTGAATGCGGCGTATGTGAGACATGTTCCAGGACGGAAGTCGGATGTATCGGACTGCGAATGGTTACGGCAGTTGCATACCCATGGACTATTACGGCCGTCGTTCATTCCTCCGGATAAGATCCGGGAGCTTCGCAGCTACGTTCGACTGCGTGACGATCACATAAGCTTGGCGGCCCAGCATGTCCAGCATATGCATAAGGCCCTTGAACTGATGAATCTCAAGCTCCAGACAGTGATAAGCCAGATACAGGGTGCCAGCGGGATGAGGGTACTGCGGGCCATTATCGGCGGGGAGCGTGACCCGCAGAAACTTCTGGCGTTGTGTGACAAACAAATCGTGGCACACAAGGCGAAAGAAGTGGTGGCATCACTGAAAGGGAACTATCGAGGAGAGCACATATTTGCGCTCAAGCAAGCGGTGGAGTGCTGGGATTTCTATCAGCATCAAATTGCCATGTGTGACAAGCAGATAGAGGCGGTGCTTAAGATGATGACAGATGAGAAAAAGGTTCCAGAGAACATTGACAAAGGCAAACCGATACGACACCACCGGCCGAACATCGAGGATCTCCATACGCAGTTAATGAAGCTGACCGACGGGAAAAATCCTGCAGCCATGGCCGGACTGACTGACATGACATTGCTGGATGTTCTTTCCGAAGTTGGATTAGACCTGACCCATTGGAAAACACATAAGCATTTTACTGCATGGGCTGGCCTGGCTCCTAATATGCATCAATCCGGGAAAAGCACTAAGAAGAGAAGACGCAGGGTGCACACAAGGGTAGGCCGCATATTCCGGTTGGCTGCACAATCTGTAGGAAAGAGCAAGAACTCGGCGCTCGGAGCATTTTATAGACGCATCAAAGCCCGTAGAGGACCGATGGTTGCTATAAAGGCAACCGCCAGAAAAATCGCCGTTCTATTCTACAACATTATGACCAAGGGAATATCATATGTCGAGGAGGGAGTCAGGAAATATCAGGAGCGGTACGAAGTCCAAAAAATAAAATATCTAAGCAAGGAAGCCCGGAAGCTTGGATGGCTCCTTGCTCCCATCGAGGTGGTTCATCAGTAGGAGTGGGGCCGAAGGCACCACGACGTGACGATCCCCTGCATGGTGGTACGGTCTGCAGGCTTGGTGTTTGGGATTGCCGCGTCGTCTGTCCCGCCGGCGCGGGTGGTCCTCCACACATTGACGGGCAACTTGAGGAGACGTTGACAATCGGCAGCCCATCGCCCTTCGCCGTTCGGCCTACCGGTCAGGCAGGCTCGGGACTAAAGTTCCTCGCTCAGGGTGACACGCGTAGGGGTGGGATAGAAAAGCAGAGTCATCCCGAGCGAACGAAGTGAATCGAAGGATGAGCGACCCTGAGCTTTATCAAGGGAAAATCAAAGGATGAACTGGTGTTGCGGGTCTTCCGGGCCACAAACATTTAAATCTCATAAATCATGGCTCAGACCTCTTTCACCACCTTTACCTCCTCCACTGTCAGAACCATGATTTCCTTGATTTATGGATTGCCATGATCAATAGGTCTTGTGAGACGCATCTTGCTTATCAATTATTCATCTCTTCAGAATATTTCTTATTATGGACTCTCTTAAATTGGAGGCTTGTGGCTCCGAAATTTATCAGTAATCCGACTTCCATATTATTAGCTTCTAAGTAATTCATAGCCTGTGCAAGGTGAACGTCCTGAAGCTCAGTAAGAGCTTTTAGTTCCACCATAATACAACCTTCGACGAAGAAATCAGCTCTTCTCGTCCCGATACTCTCCCCGCGATAAAAGATTTCCATTTCCTTTTCGCGCTCAAATGACAGCCCATCGTAAGACATCTCAAGTGCCAGAGCACGCTGATAAACGACCTCCTGAAAACCGTTCCCAAGCGTGGAGTGCACCTTCATGGCACAACCGATTATCCTTCGAGTAATGTCTTCAAATTTCATCTTCTCATCAGTCATCGCTTACCTCCTCAACTGGTCCGCACCATGATTTTCTTGATTTAACGATTTCCATGATGGCTGTCCTAATCATGGTAATCCTCTAATTTCCTCCATAGTCTGAACCTTGATTAACTTGATTCTCATGATTGGCAGGATCCTCTTCTAATCATGGTAATCTATTAATCGTGTAAATCATGGTTCAGACGTCATTATCTTTATCTCTTCCTCCGTCAACCCATAAAGCTGGTACACCGCCTCATCGATCTGGCGGTCCAACGATTCGCACTCGCGCTCAAGACGAGTTGTTTCGGCTTCAGTCTTGGCCTTGCTCAGCTCCTCTTTCGCCGCCAGCATCCGCTCGACAAGTTTGACAACGTGGTCGTGGAGAGCTTTGTCCGATTCAACTGAAACATCGATCGCACAAATAGGTAGTTCCTCAATCTGAACCCCTTTGATTTTGGGGAATGTCTCTTTTCTATCAGACATCTTCTTCTCAAAGTAGAAAGCGAGCAGTTTAGAACTGATCAAGCCAAGAAGGTATTTGATGTTTGGGGTATCGGTCTCGGAGATCAAACAGTAGATAGTCTGATCACAGTAGTATCTATGAGTGTCAATGGTTGCAAAAATGCGGCCGACACCCATCACTTGTCGGATAAGGATCTTTTCGTCCGCCAAGAAGACAGCCTCGTCCCTGAACGCTTAGTTTGTGAAACGGGACTCGAGAGACTTATCATAATGTACCCACTTGTCTTTCCAGATTAGTCCATAGGGACTTATAGAAGATCCCAAGATGAACTTTTTGAACTTTCCGCTTTTGGGTTTCCCAACGACAAAATCTTTCCTCACTTTCATTCCTGCTTTTACTTCGACAAACCTCCTAAGCGGAACTGATCGTTTGCTCACCTTGGCAATCAAAGGCAGCGCAACCATGTCGAGATTCGTATTGAACGGTGTACCCTGAAGAGAATCGATTTCCTTCTGTAGTATAACGTTTGATGGTGTTTCCACTTTAGATAAAGCAGAGTTGCATTCACCAATATGGACAAAGTTCTCTGATCTCTCTTTTGAGTTGAACTCTTTGGCTAAAATGAGAATCGAAGTGTCAACCCCAACTCCTTGGAAAACTCCGCTTCGAAGGTTGACAATTGTTTGGGCACGGCACGTATCAAGGATATGTTTCCTCAACGGCTCATAATAGTAATTTGTCAGAATTCCGTTGGGAATTATATAGCCAAATCGGCCTTTCTGGCAGAGCAGTCCAATGGCTCTCTCAATAAAAAATGCAAAAGTGTCAGGTTGATAAGAAGCCGATTTGAAACTTTGTGTTAAGTAGTCTTTAATAGATTCTTCTAATTTCTGGCTCCTCACATACGGTGGATTCCCCACCACCGCATCAAAACCACCGCGCTTCATCACTTCGGGGAATGCGTCCTCGAGGTTCATCGGCTTCAACTTGCTTTCGTCAACGCTGGAGAAAAGCTCGCCATCCATGATGTCAGTCCCGATGAGCGAATTCCCGCAGACGATGTTCCTGTGCAGGTTCGGAAGTATCTTCTGCTTCAGTATCGAAGACTGGTACGCCTCGTTCGTCGTTACGTCTGCGAAGAA
>JAJYJD010000195.1 GCA_021789755.1 Bacteroidota bacterium | reverse complement strand
CGTGAAATACGATATTACGGTCGAGGTCAAATAGCCACTTCATGGTACAGCAATTCCAAAAGACTCATGGAGATACAATGAAACGAATCGGGAATTCATTTTTCTGTTTTCTTCTGATTACTCTCTCTACCTTTTCCGCCGGTTTCACCAGGGCGTTGGCTCAAGAGGATAACCCGGTTGCCGATCCTAAGGCGGTCGTCGTCGAAGGGAATGCGCGATTCACCGTTCTTACTCCTCAACTTGTCAGAATGGAGTGGTCGAGCGACGGCAGGTTTATCGACTCACCGTCGCTGGTGTTCGTGAACCGGAGACTTCCCGTTCCGGTTTACAGGGCCTCTTCTGAAGACGGTTGGCTGGTCATCCGGACCGCCGGGCTTACTTTAAGGTACAAGAAAGACTCCGGGGAATTCGCCGGTAACAATCTTCAAATAGATTATTACCTGGATGGGACGCCTCTCGTCTGGCATCCGGGCGAGAAAGATACCGCAAACCTGCATGGCACGATCAGAACCCTCGATGGAGTGAAAGGGGCTGTCGCACTCGCGCCCGGTCTCTTGTCGCGCGACGGCTGGGATCTCGTTGACGACAGCCGCCGTCCGCTCCTGGACAACTCAAAATGGAAGTGGGTGATGAACCGGCCGCGGGATGAAGTTCAGGATTGGTATTTCTTCGGATACGGGCACGACTACGAGAAGGCGCTGGGTGATTACGTGAAGATCGCCGGAAGGATACCGATGCCTCCCAGATTCGCTTTTGGTGCGTGGTGGTCGAGGTACTGGGCTTATACTGATGAGGAGCTCAAAAGCCTGGTGAATCAATTTTCGAATCACAATGTACCGCTCGATGTCCTCGTGGTCGATATGGACTGGCATCAGACTTTCGATCTCAGATGGTCCAAACACGTGCTCGACCAGGCGGGTGAGACGAAAGGGTGGACCGGCTATACATGGAACAAGATTCTTTTTCCGAATCCGGCGGAATTTCTGGATTGGTGCCATATGAAAGACCTGAAGGTGGTTCTCAACCTGCACCCGGCATCGGGTATTCAACCATGGGAGGAGAGCTACCCGGCCATGGCACGCGCGATGGGAATCAACCCTGCCTCTAACAAGTATATTCCATTCGACCCGACCGACAAGAAGTTCGCGGAGAATTACTTCAATCTTGTCCTCCATCCGCTTGAAAAGATGGGGGTGAACTTCTGGTGGATAGACTGGCAGCAATGGGACACGACGAAAATAAAAAACCTGAACCCGACCTGGTGGCTCAATTATACCTTCTATACCGACATGCAGCGTGAAGGAGTCGCCCGGCCTATAATATTGGCGCGATGGGGAGGCCTCGGAGATCACCGGTACCAGATCGGCTTCTCCGGCGATGTGATTACGGATTGGTCTTCACTACGGTTCCAGCCTTACTTTACATCGACAGCGGCGAATGTCGGATTCGGTTATTGGAGTCACGACATCGGCGGACATATCCCCGGCACCGTTTCGCCTGAACTCTACACACGATGGGTTCAGTGGGGAGCTATGAGCCCGATTCTCAGGACTCACACAACGCGAAACGCGGATGCGGAAAGAAGAATTTGGGCGTATCCGTATCCGTACGCGAAGGCGATGCGGGACGCATTCCTGCTCCGGTATAAATTGCTGCCGTACATTTATACTGCGTCGAGAAACGCCTACGACACGGGTGTGTCGATGATTCACCCGCTTTACTATGAGTATCCCGATGCGAATGAAGCGTATGAATTCGGTGACGAATACTTCTTCGGGAATGATCTCATCGTTGCTCCGGTGGTTGATCCGATTTCTGAGGATTCGCTGGTTTCGGCTGAGGATGTCTGGATCCCGCCGGGAACATGGATAGAGTGGTACAGCGGACAGCGGCTTCAAGGACCAAAAGTGGTCGAGCGACATTACGCGCTGGATGAAATCCCGATTTTTGTCCGGGAAGGCGCGGTTATTCCGATGCAAACCAAGGTACAAAAAGCGGATATTGGAAGTGTCGATCCGCTCGTCTTGAGAATCTTTCCCGCCCAGACCGGCTCAGGCACCGTTTACGAGGACGAGGGCAACTCGGATGCCTACCGGCATGATCAATACAGCAGGACGACGGTTACTTACCATACCGAAAACAACCGCATCATCCATATCATGGTCGACCCCGCGGTAGGATCTTATAAAGGGATGAAGAAAGAACGCAGTTACGTCGTTCAATTGATGAACGTCTTTCCGCCGGTCAGAGTTGCGTGTAACGGTCAGGAAATCAAATATGGTGAAGGCGGTTGGAGTTACGATGGAGACAAACTCGAAACCGTAGTAAAAGTCGGACCGTTCGATGTTAATCGAAGAGTCATGCTGACATTCGAGTTCCCGGGTTCCTTTGATTCGCCGCTCCTCGACGGGGTGCGCGGCGAAATTGCCCGTCTTAAGGAAGCGATGAACATTTTAAACCACCTTTGGCCCGATGACTGGTCGCCTGATATTCTTATCGAAGCCGCACAGACCGGGGATTTTCTTACCCTTTTTCCTGACTCCGCTGAGAGCCGCCTTCAAACGCTCACCCTCGAACTTGCCGGAATGCGAGGAGCTATAATGAATTTATCCGGTGACCGGAAGACGATCGGAAAGGCCCTGAATCATCTTTCCGATATCCTTCCTGCAAATCAGTAGCAGCTTTTGGTGACTCGCCGGGAGAAATTGATAATCCGACAATCTCCCGGCCGCTGCTTAGGCCGGTTGCCTTGGTGCACCAGATCATACTTATATCTGCGGAACATAGCAGCGTGTAAATGCGTTTTGCTTCTTAGTTGTCTGGTGCCATTCCAAATGAACTCGGCAAACGCAGTACGGTTAAAACCATTTTTGGAATGAGCATTTTGCCACGCTTCTTCTGGCGGGACCATCCGTCGAGATGTTCTCGTAGTTTCCGATCCCACCGTCATCCGATGTGGAGGTTCTAATGATTACGGTGGACCCTGACGACTGAGAGTCATCGATCTTGTTGAGTTAGAGGCAGCACTAACACGAAAGGAAATCAGAATTGAAATCGAATCCTCGTTTCAGTAGGGCTAGAAAATCGTGTCCGGTTGGTCGGCAATCCTTCACCGTTCCAATTGCCGTCTATAGCGGATTGCTCCTGGTAATTTTCTTTATAGCAGCGAAAACGTTGTTCGCACAGGATATTCCGCAGCAGGCTTATGCAGCCATGCGATGGAGGCTTGTCGGTCCCTTCAGGGCTGGACGCGCACTCGCCGCGGCAGGCATTCCCGGAAATCCATACACGTTTTACTTCGGGTCCGTCGACGGTGGAGTCTGGAAAACGACCAACGCCGGCCTGACATGGGGTGAAATTTCGGACGGCCAGATGAATCCATCCATCGGTGCGCTGGCGATTTCTGCTTCCAACCCGGACGTCATCTATGTCGGCACCGGCGAAGCTGACATGCGCTCCGATATGACTTACGGTGACGGTATGTACAAATCCACCGACGGCGGAGTTCATTGGGAACATGTAGGTCTCGAGGATACGCGTCAGATAGGAAAGATTCTGATCGACCCGGCGAATCCCGACCTTGTTCTGGTTGCCGCGCTCGGTCACGGATACGATTCGAATGCGGAAAGAGGTGTTTTCCGGACGAGTGATGGCGGCAAGACATGGTCGAAGGTCCTTTATAAAGGGCCGGATGCGGGAGCAATTGACCTTGCATGGGATCCCGGCGATCCGGCGATCGTGTATGCCGCGTTGTGGCAGGCTCGCAGGCCGGCCTGGAGCCAGTATCCACCTGACCAGGGAGGTGAAAGCGGAATTTACAAGTCGACTGATGAAGGGAAAACGTGGACTGAGATCGAAACGCAGGGCCTTCCAGCGAAACCGTACGGTAGAATCGGAGTGTCCGTTGCCGCAAACTCAAAGGGTATGGATGTGTTTGCACTCGTGAGCACGCTCAAGTCCGGTTCCGGTCTGTATCATTCATCCGACGGCGGGCAAAGCTGGCAGCTTCTCAGCACAGATCCTCGCATCACAACACGGATGTGGTACTTCGGAACGGTGCTTGTCGATCCTCAAAACCCGCAGACCGTCTACATTCCTAACAGGTCTGTGATGCGTTCCACGGACGGCGGTAAGACCTTCACCGCGATCAAGGGATCTCCCGGTGGAGACGATTATCACTACTTGTGGGTCGACCCCACCGACGACAGTCGTATGATAGTTGCCAGCGATCAGGGTACCGTCATCAGTGTCGATGGCGGAAAAACCTGGAGCAGCTGGTACAACCAGCCGACGGCTCAGTTCTATCATGTCATTACAGACAACAATTTCCCATACAGAATTTACGGAGCCCAGCAGGACGCGGGAACGGTTTGTATCGCGAGCAGAAGCGATTATGGGGAAATCACGTTCAGAGACTGGATGCCGGTTGGAGCAGGCGAAGCAGGCTATATCGCCCCCGACCCGCTGAATCCGAACATCGTCTACGGAGGAGATACTTACGGCGGGGTTTTCAGGTTCAACCGTGTTACAGGTCAGTCTCAGGTCATCTCCCCTTCGCTCCTGTCCGATTTTTATACTCCGGCACCGAAGAGAAAGTTCCGCTTCACGTGGACTTCACCGATCGTCTTCGACAAACGTGATCCGCGCATCCTCTATCTTGGAGCTCAAGTCTTGCTGCAAACCAGGGATGGTGGACTCCACTGGCAGGCAATCAGTCCGGATCTTACCCGGGCCGGGGAGAAGCAAGCTGTCGGGGACACATCCCACGTCGGCTGGGGAGTTATTTATACAGTGGCACCGTCACCTGTACGCGCAGGATTGATATGGGTCGGCTCCGACGACGGCTTGATACATATTACAAAAGATGGAGGTCGCCATTGGACAAATGTGACTCCGAAGGGCCTTCCTCCATGGAGCAAAATCAGTCTGATCGAAGCTTCCCCTTTTGACGCGGGCGAAGCTTACGCTGCAGTTAACAGACACAGATTGGGCGACTTCGCTCCATACATTTACAGAACAACCGATTTCGGAGCACGTTGGACGCGTGCTGATAAGGGTATTGGCCCCATGTCGTACGTCCACGCGGTGAGATGTGACCCGGCGAAAAAAGGACTGCTCTACGCAGGAACCGAAACCGGAGTCTATGTGTCGTTCGATGACGGCGACAATTGGCAGTCTCTCCAGCTGAATCTTCCCGAAGCATCGGTGCGGGATCTCGCCGTGCACAACAATGATCTCATAGCTGCCACACACGGAAGGGCGTTCTGGATCCTTGACGACCTGACGCCCCTTGAGCAGTTGGACACGAAAGTGATTAACTCGGAAGTTCATCTTTTTGCTCCCGAGACGGCGGTCCGGATCAGACGGAGCGTGAACACGGACACTCCTCTCCCTCCGGAAATACCCCATGGCACGAACCCTCCGGCGGGCGCGATCGTCGACTATTATCTTAGGAATGCTGCCTCGGCCCAGGTCACACTCGATATATTCGACGATAACGGAAATCTCGTGAACCACTTCTCGAGCCGGGAAGTGCCGCCTAACCCGGATCATCCACCGTACTTTATGGATGCCTGGCTTCCTGAATTCAAACCATTGACTTCGCATGCGGGCCTTAACAGGTTTGCCTGGGATCTGCGCTATGCTTCGCCCCCGTCGAATGCTCACGGCTATACCATGGCGGTTGCGAACCTCCACAGTGCTGCAGAGCCTGAGGGCCCGCTTGTTCTTCCGGGAAAATATAAAGTCGTGCTCAAGGTGGACGGACGATCCTACACTCAGATGCTTCGGGTTAATATGGACCCGAGAGTTCAGGTAAGTGAGTCGGCGCTGAGGAACCAGCTGGCTCTTGCAATTGATGTTTGGAATACGATGTCGGATGCGGGCGCGCTTAGGACTTCTCTCGATAGTCTGAAGGCTCAGCTGGCCGTTCTGGAATCTTCTCCAAGTTTGAATTCCGGGATAGAGCAATCAATAAATGACCTCTCTCAAGGAATTGACTCTCTCTCCGCTTCAATGAAAGACGGAGAACTGGCGGGGCTCGAAGAAGATGTCATGAGTGCGGACCGGAAACCCACCTCACAAATGCAACAGGCATATGAAGTCCTGAAGGGCAATATTTCCTCTTCAGAGGAGATTTGGCTGAAGCTGAAGAGCGGGAGCCTGGCCAGGGTGAACAGTGAGCTTGATAGTGCAGGTCTCGCGCCTCTTCGTCTGGTGGAACAATTGGAGAGACATCTAGTTGTCCCCGGTGGGTCAGGAAAGGAATAGTCGTCCGGGCAAAACACTGATCAGCTCGGAGTAGATCCGCCTGGCGCCGTTGTTGCCGAGGTGGAACAGTCGTGCGCAAATCGCGCCCGAGGATTAGGAAACTCCCGCTGGATCCCGTATAATTCTCGTGAATCGATCGAATGCCGATTGTGTATGCGAATTCTCTTGATTCAACCGGGAATAAGCGCGAATAGATTTGCGCGCCCCTTCGGCGCCGTGGAACCCCTCGGCCTCGAATCGCTCGCGGCTGTATTTAAATCGGTGGCCGACGTTGAATTTATTGATATGAGGTTCGCATCGACCGAAGAACTTGTCCGGAGACTGTCCGAAGACAATATCCGTGCGTGCGGACTGACGTCCAGTTTCACAATGGACTACAAGCCCACCGTC